>JBDSBT010000167.1:0-7813 GCA_039921425.1 Gemmatimonadaceae bacterium
GAGCTAACGGTTGACGATGCAGGCCTCGTCACGATCGCCGCAGTAGGCGGCGAAGCGATGGAGCGCGCGCGTCAGATGGTTCAGGCGCTGACGGCAGAGCCCGTCATTGGCGAGACGTACGAAGGCACGGTCAAGAGCACGACTGCTTTCGGCGCCTTCGTCGAAATCATGCCCGGCACTGAAGGCCTCGTTCACATCTCCGAGTTGAAGCACGGACGCACCGAGAAGACCGAAGACGTGGTAGCCAAGGGCGATCGCGTCAAGGTCAAGCTTCTCGAGCGCGACGAGCGTGGCCGCCTTCGTCTCTCCATGAAGGCACTCGTTCCGAAGCCCGAGTCCGACGGTGCAGCACCGGCCGAGAGGAGTCCGCGTGACGAGTCGTCGTCGCCCGAAGTCGTTGAAGTTGGCGCAGAGGGCGTTTCGCAGTCTGATGAACGTCCGCGTCGTCCGCGCAGTCGTCCACCCCGCAGCGGCGGAGGTCGCGGCCGGGAGTGACAGCTACTGCGACGAAGGAGAGACAAGCACTTCGCCGCACCGTTCTTCCAAACGGCCTGACCGTACTCTCGGAGCACATGCCGGGAGTGCGGTCGGTTGCTTTGGGGGCCTGGGTGCGCGCGGCTTCACTGCACGAAACGCCGGCCGTGATGGGCGTCTCGCACATGCTCGAACACATGGTTTTCAAGGGCACTCCAACGCGTTCCGCCAAGGACCTCGCGCTGGCGCTCGAGACGCTCGGTGGGTCGCTCGACGCGTACACTTCGCGCGAGCACACGTCGTATCAGGCGAGGGTGCTCGATGAGCACGTCAGCATCGCTTCGGACGTACTTGCCGATCTCATCTTCCGGCCCCTTCTCAGAAAGTCGGATCTCGACCTCGAGCGAAAGGTCGTGTTGGAAGAAATCAACACTGTAGACGATACACCGGACGACCTCGTCTTCGAGCTTCATGGAGTTCAGCTCTGGGGCGATCATCCGCATGGCTATCCGATTCTCGGTAGTCGCGAGTCCGTCGGAGCCCTTACGACGAAAGACCTTCGCGATCTCCACGACAGGGCATATCATCCTGACAACGTCGTCGTCGCGGCTTCGGGTAACATCGAGCACGACGAGCTCGTGCAGCTTCTCGAGGATGGCGGTTGGGCCTCGTTCGCGCACAGCGGAGGCACCAGCTTCCCAGTTCCCACTGCGACGCCGCTTGCTCCCTCAACGACGCATGTTGACCGGGAAGGTGCGCAGACCCACATCGTCTTTGGCTCGGCCACAGTGCCTCACAGCGACCCGCGTCGCTATGCGCTTTCGCTCGTGAGCATGCTGCTGGGCGGAGGCATGAGTTCCCGCTTGTTTCAGCGAATTCGCGAAGATCTCGGGCTCGCCTACTCGGTATACACTTTCCAGTCATTTCACCGTGATTCGGGGAACCACGGAGTTTATGTCGGGACCGCTCCGGAGACGGCAGCCGATGCGACCGAGGCGATCAGGGAGGAGCTGGCCAGGATTGCCGAAGAAGGTCTGCCTGATGATGAGCTCGCCGCTGGAAAAAGCCAGCTAAGGGGTCAGATTACCTTGTCGCTGGAGAGCGTCTCCTCGCGGATGTATCGTGCCGCGGGAGTCGAGCTCTATGACGAGGAATACCGGTCCCTCGACCAGCTCCTTTCGCTGGTAGATGGGATCAGCAATGAAACGGTGCGGGAAGTTTGTGCGGAATTTTTTCCACCGGAAAAACAGACTGTCGTGAGCCTCGGACCCCGCGCGGCAAACTAGGCACGGCATCATATTACAAATCCCAAACGACAACACGAAATGAAGATCGGCGTTCCCAAGGAAATCAAGACGAATGAGAACCGCGTTGCCCTCGTGCCTGCGGGCGCGGAAGCGCTCGTCGCCGCAGGGCACAGCGTGCTCATTCAGCAGTCCGCCGGCGAAGGAAGCGGCTTTTCCGATAAGGACTACACGGACGTGGGCGCGGCGATCGGGCCCGACGCAGCGACCGTCTGGGCCAATTCGGAAATGATCATGAAGGTGAAGGAGCCAATCGCGCCTGAGTGGCCGATGATGCGCAAGGGCCAGGCGATCTTCACGTACTTCCATTTCGCTGCCGATGAGAAGCTGACGAAGGCTCACATCGACAGTGGCGCGGTCTGCATCGCGTATGAAACCGTCGAACTGCCGACGCGCGAGCTTCCGCTTTTGACGCCCATGTCCGAAGTCGCTGGTCGCATGGCGGTTCAGGAAGGCGCCAAGTATCTCGAAAAGCTTTATGGCGGTCGTGGCGTTCTGCTCGGCGGGGTCCCAGGCGTGGCTCCAGGAAAAGTCGTCATTCTTGGCGGTGGGGTTGTCGGGATCAACGCGGCGAAAATGGCTGCGGGACTCGGCGCGAAAGTCACGGTTCTCGATCTCTCTCTCGAGCGTCTGCGCTACCTCTCCGACGTGATGCCGGCAAATGTGACGCTTATCTATTCGAATCGTCACAATATTCTTGAGCAGATATCCACTGCGGATCTTGTTGTTGGCGCTGTGCTGATTCCGGGTGCTGTCGCTCCACGATTGATTCGCCGCGAGGACTTGAAGACAATGCAGCCGGGCTCAGTTATCGTCGATGTCGCAATCGACCAGGGTGGCTGTGTCGAGACAATCCATGCGACTACGCACGAGAACCCGACCTATGTTGTAGATGGGGTGATTCACTATGGCGTTGCGAACATGCCTGGCGGCGTTTCCCGCACCTCAACACTCGCACTGACCAACGCGACATTCCCCTATGCAATGCGTCTTGCCAATCTCGGTTGGAAGCAGGCATGCAAGGAGAGCATGCCGCTTCGAAAGGGTCTAAACGTCATCGAAGGGAACATTGTATATCCAGCCGTCGCCGAGGCATTCGGCTTGCCATTGAAAGACGTCGATACTTTCCTGAACTAAAACAGAGACAACATGCGCTGGCCCTTCAAGTCAGGTTCACTATTCCCCGCTAACGCGATCGCGGTAGATCTCGGCACGGCGAACACGCTCATCTACGTTAAGGGTGAGGGGATTGTGCTAAACGAACCCTCGGTTGTTGCTCTCGATCGGGAGACCCGCAAGATCAAGGGCGTGGGGCTCGAAGCCAAGCGCATGCTCGGTCGCACGCCTGAAAACGTGATTGCGGTGCGGCCGATGAAGGACGGAGTTATCGCCGATTTCGAAGTTACGGAAAAGATGCTCCGCTATTTTCTTGCTCTCATCATCGAAAATCACGTATTCAAGGTGAAGCCGCGGGTGATCGTATGCGTACCATCCGGAATCACCGAAGTAGAGAAGCGCGCTGTGCGTGACTCGGCTCTCGGCGCTGGGGCCAAGGAAGTGTTTATGGTCGCCGAACCGATGGCAGCGGCAATCGGTGTTGGTCTGCCAGTGGAGACACCGACAGGCAACATGGTGATCGACATCGGTGGGGGAACCACCGAGATCGCGGTCATTGCTCTTTCCGGAATCGTCAGCGACACCTCGATCCGAACGGGCGGCGATGAGCTAGACATGGCCATCCTTCAATCGATGCGAAAGAATTACAACCTGCTTATCGGTGAATCGACCGCAGAGCAGGTGAAAATTCAGATTGGATCGGCGTATCCCATTGGTGAAGAGCGCGAGATGGAAGTAAAGGGACGTGATCTCGTATCCGGAATTCCGAAGAGCGTTCGTATTCATTCGGCGGAAATTCGCGATGCGGTTCAGGAGCCGATTCAACAGATTGTCGGCGCAGTGAGGCGCGCGCTCGAGATCACACCTCCGGAGCTCGCGGCGGACATCGTCGAGCGCGGCATCGTGATGACGGGTGGCGGAGCGCTGATTCGCGGACTCGATGTTTTGTTGTCGCAGGAAACCGGATTACCCATTCATGTTGACGAGGACCCTCTGACCTGCGTGGTTCGCGGAACCGGACGTATCCTCGACGACGAGGAAAAGTACTGGTCCGTTCTGGCCACCTGAGGTACACGCAGTGGCACGCGCTGTCCGTAGCAGCAATAGAACAGACTTGATTATCCTTGGCGCAACAGTGCTTCTGGCACTGGTCGCCAGAGCTCTGCCGCAGAACATGCAGGCGCCTGTCGCAAGCGCGATGCGGCGAACTTTCCTCGCGCCGCTGGTGATGCTTCAGGAGCGATCGGAGGCAAGCCGGCGATCGCTGCTTCTCGAAAACGCGCGAACCGCCATTCGCGACAGCGTGGCGCTGCGGGCGATGACCGTCACTTCTCTCGAGAGCGAAAACGATCGCCTTCGGCAGCTAATCGGGCTCGGCTCACGCCTCAGGTGGGGATTCGTTCCCGCTGAAGCGATTCACGGTCGCGGAGTTCGCGACGTGACGGCGATGACACTTACCGCCGGATCGAACTCGGGCGTCCACAGGTTGAATCCCGTAGTGTCCCCTGAGGGCGTCGTTGGGATGGTTTCCAACGTCGATCCAACGATGAGCGAAGCGATGATCTGGACCCATCCTGATTTCCGCGTGAGCGCAATGTCGGCCGACGGAGGCGCGTTCGGAATCGTGCAGGCGCACGCCGCGAGCGCGACCACAGGCTACTTCATGGAGCTCCGGGGAATTCCGTTCCGAAGTCAGCTCAAGGCGGGGGCGCTCATCGTAAGCTCGGGCCTTGGCGGAGTATGGCCGAGAGGAATTCCGGTCGGAACCGTTTTGTCGGAGATCAGTACCGTCGAGGGCTGGGCTCGGTCCTATCTGTTAAAACCGGTGGTTTCTCCGGCTGATGTTGGCGCGGTGATGATTCTGCGTGCCGACCGCGCCACAAAGCCATTCGACAATGTTTGGAGCAGTGTAGCTGAAGCGAATGCCGCGGCCGAGAGAATCGTCGTATCCGGCGATTCTGCAGCGAAGAGCGCCGCGTTGGCCGAGGCCGCGGCGCGGCGAGCTGCACTAGATACGTTGGGTCGCGATTCAACGGCCGGCGGACAGGTGCCAGGTGGTCTTCCACCTGAGCTGATGCCGGATACGATGTCGCGGGCGCGCCTTGGCGGTGTCCCGGTGGCGCGTCCTGCCGATTCGGCTGCGGCCGCGGCCGCTCGCAGGAGAGCTGCCGCTCGCCGCGACTCGATTAGACGCGACTCGATTCAACGAGATACGTCAGGTGTGTTGCGTAGTCCAACGCGAGGAATCTGATGAACCTTGGCAGCATGGCTCGCGCGACCGCAACGTTTCTAATTCTCGTTCTTCTACACTACACGTTTCGTCCGCTCCTCGGATGGCGCGCGCCGATGGACTTTCTTCTGCTTGCCCTTTTGCTGGCCGCCATTCGGGTGCGACCTGCGGCAGCGGCGATCATCGGGCTGGTTCTTGGAATTATTTCCGATTCGCTCACTCCAGACGCGCTGGGGGCCGGAGCGGTTGCCATGACCGTCGTCGGATATCTCGCGTCGTGGCTAAAGGCCGTGTTCTTCGCGGATAATCTCGCGCTCAACGCGTTCTTCTTCTTCCTTGGCAAGTGGATATTTGACGTAATTTACTTCAGTGTCGAGCAGCGGCTGGGCGGCATCGAGCTGATTCAGCAGCTTTTGCTTTGGTCGCCGCTTTCTGCCGCTGCGACTGCGATCGCGGGTATATTGCTGCTGTTGGTCATGCGACCGCTGCTGGAGCCATCTCGAGTATGAGTTTTCATCCTAATGACATTGCCCGACGAACCCGCCTGAGCTCGTACGCGCTCGGAGTCGGGTTCGTTTTACTTCTGAGCGCTTTCTTTCGCGCGCAGGTTCTCAACAACGCATCGTACGTGAAGCAGTCGCAGGAGAACAGATTGCGAACGATTCCGCTGCCCGCGCCGCGCGGAATCATCTACGATCGGAAAGGCAACATCATCGCCGAGAATCTTCCGGCCTATGCGGTCTCGATCACTGCGCCCAGTCTGGATTCATTGCGCGGGGCTTTAAAGCAGCTTCAGCCGACGCTTCAACTCACCGACGGCGATATTAATGCGGCCGTGCGACGCTATCGGCGCGCACCGACGCGACCGACAGTCGTGCTTCCCGATGCCTCAATCGACGTCGTGTCGGTGCTCGAGGAGCACCGAATCGACTATCCGCGACTGATCATCCAGTCGGTTCCAAAACGATTTTATCCTGACGGTCCGGTTGTCGCGCCGTTCGTCGGTTACACCGGCGAAGTTACCGAGATAGAGCTTACCAATCCCGAATACGCGGGCTACAAGCCTGGCCAGATCATCGGCAAGGGTGGACTGGAGAGGCAGTACGAGAGTGTACTGAGGGGACGGGAGGGCGAAAAATTCGATGAGGTGGATGCTCGGGGCCGTCCGGTGCGCGAAGCCGGATCGCGCCCCGACGTCATCCCAATTGGGGCTCCTCCGCTCAAGACAAACATTGACCTCGATCTGCAAAAGTTCATGGCATCGGTATTCGGCGATTCGCTTCAGGGCGGCGCGATCGCTCTCGATCCAAGAACGGGCGCCGTTCTCGCACTCTACAGCAATCCGAGTTTCGATCCGAACCGTTTCACCGGCGGAATTCCTGCTGACTACTGGAAGGCCCTCAACACAGATCCGCGCCGTCCGTTATTTAACAAGGTTATCCAGGGGACATATCCTCCTGGCTCGACGTGGAAGCTGGCGACGTCGGTGATGGGTCTGGAATCAGGCTTGATCGGCATGAAGACGCACATGCCCATTGCCTGTAGCGGCGGTCTCCAGTATGGTCGGCGCTACTTCAAGTGCTGGGAAAAACGCGGCCATGGAAGCGTGGATCTTACGGGGGCAATCACGCACTCCTGCGACGTCTACTTCTATCAACTCGGTTTAAAGATCGGATTATCGAAGCTCGTCGGTGGAGGAATTGATCTGCAGTTCGCTGACAGGTCGGGGATCGACCTTCCAAACGAGTATCGGCCGCGCTTTCCAACGCGTGACGTTCGCGCTTATTACAACCGCCGCTTTGGAGCGAACTGGAGCAATTCCGAAGTTCTCAACCTCGCTATCGGTCAGGGCGCAAACTCACAGACGGTGGTCAACATGGCGCGATTCTACACGGCCCTTGCGACCGAGGGCACGGCGTCAAATCCTGAGTTGGTTGCGCGAAAGCCGACGCAGAAGAAAATCATCAAGCTCACTCCACAGCAATTCGCCGGCTTGCGGCTCGCGATGGCAGGTGTGACTTCGACCGGTGGTACGGCCGCTTCGGCAAACATCGAAGGTCTGGTGATCGCCGGAAAAACGGGAAGCGCCCAGAACACCGAGAATCCAAACAAGGATCACGCCTGGTTTGTTGGATTTGCGCCCGCCGAAAATCCGAAAATCGTCGTGGCAGTGTTCCTCGAGTTTGGAATTCACGGTTATTACGCGGCGCGTGTAGCGTCGAAGATCATTGGTAGTTATCTGCATGTCGGAAATGTCGTTGCAAACATCGAGGGTGGCTGATGCGACGAATTGTCGCTGACTATCCGCTCGTCATCACTGCGTTACTTCTGTCGATGTTTGGCGTGGCGATGGTGTACTCCGCAGGGCAGACAGACACTCCGACAGCAGTCGCGCATGTCTACCGGTCGCAGCTGCTGTGGCTGGTATTCGGAGTTGTCGGCGCGTACGCGATCAGCCGGTCTTCGGTTCGATTTATCGAGTGGGTAACGCTGCCTGCGTACATACTCTCGACCCTGCTGCTTGCGGCAACACTGGTTGTTGGAAAGGGAGCGGGAACGGCGGCCAGCTCGAAGAGCTGGCTGGCGATTGGAGGTGTTCGCATCGGTCAGCCCTCGGAGGTGGCCAAGCTCACAGTGATCCTGATGCTGGCATTAATTCTCGCCAAGAGAAAAGAGCCACCCAGGTCTC
>JBDSBT010000168.1:0-2930 GCA_039921425.1 Gemmatimonadaceae bacterium
CCTTGGGTGCGACCTTGTGGTGCAAGAGCCATGCGAAGCAAGTCGCGTTTAGCTCACGGCCTCAGCTGCTAAGGCGCGGCTCGGGGCTCCTGTCTGGGCCAGCTTCTAGTTGTAGAGCAGGTACCGCCGCGTCTGCTCCCTGAAATCGAAAGCGGCCTTGTACTCCCGGTCGATCACAGCCTGCGGATCTTCGCCACGCATCAGCGCCTCGCGTACCCGTGGAGCTCCCATGCGGAGGTCAAACGTTCTCTCGCTAAGCTTGAGCCCGGCGCCCGATGTCTTGTTGATCGCCCACAAGAGAGTAGCTCCGACACGCGAGGGCTGCATCTCATTGCGGTTGGTCACGAGAATTCGAATGCCCGGGATCTTCTGTCCAGAGAACTTGTTGTCGCCTGGGTTTTCGGGTGTGAACTCCTCGGAGACGAACCTCACTCCGCGAAGCTCGCGATCCCGCAGAAGCTTTACCGTCTCGTCGGCCTTGAGCCACGGTGCACCGATGATTTGAAACGGCACTGGAGTTCCGCGACCGACTGACAAATTCGATCCCTCGAAAGGGACCAGCGCCGGGTACAGCATCTCGCTTTGAAGCGTTGGCAAGTTCGGCGACGGCTTCACGAACGGCAGACCTGTTCGGTCGAACCAAAGCTCTCGTCTCCAGTTTCGCATGGGCACAACTCGAAGATTTGCCTTGATGCCGAGCACGTCATTGAAGAACAACGCCATCTCCCCCATGGTCATCCCGTGGCGCAACGGCATCGGGTACAGGGCGTAAGCCTGCCCCGCCCTGGAAGGTGTCGGATCGTTGGCGTTGGCCAGCGATGCATCGAGGACAGGGCCCTCGACGTAGAAACCAGTGATCGGATTTGGCCTGTCGAGAACGACAATCATCTTTCCAGTCCTCTGGGCGGTTCGCATCGAGTAGATCATGGCACCGACATACGTCCACGTCCTCGTCCCGACGTCCTGAAGGTCGAACACCATGGCGTCAACGTTTGCGAACGAGCTGTCAGTGGGCGCTTGAGTGCCGGCTCCGTAAAGTGAAATGATCGGCAAGCCTGTCTTCGAGTCGACCGAATTCGCCAGGTTCTCCTTATCCTCAGTGCCCCGGATTCCGTGCTCAGGAGAGAATAGCTTCACGAGCGTGACATTGGCTTTCTTCGCCTTCGCGCCCATGAGGAGATCGATGTCCGAGCGTCCCTTCTCGTCGACTCCCGTCTGATTCGTGAGAAGCGCAATGCGTTTGCCTTTGATCAGATTCATGCTATCGCCGAGCAGAATCGAGATCCCTGGCTTCACGCGCGCTGTCGCAAGCTCGTAAACGGGGTCGAGCCGGTGACTCGTAACCGTACAGCCACTTACGGCCAGAAGTCCCGCAATCGGAATCAGATATCGCGTCATTGACACCATTCTCGTAGGTTGACGATCATCAGCAGTTCTGCATAATCATAAGTCTCACCGTCCTTCTCTGCTCGTCACTCGTCAGTAGCGAGTAACAAATCGGAGGACGGGCCTCGTCGTTAGAACACCCCATCTCTTCCCTACCCTAATGACTCTTTCTGCGATTGACTGGGCGATCGTCGCTGCCTACTTCCTGTTTTCAACGGGTGTAGGCCTGCTCTTTACTAAAAAGGGAGGAGAAAGTCTCAACGAATACTTTCTCTCCGGGCGCAACGTCCCATGGTGGCTGGCCGGTGCGTCGATGGTTGCAACGACCTTTGCCGCAGACACGCCTCTCGTCGTCACCGGCCTCGTAGCGGCCCACGGCGTCGCCGGAAACTGGCTCTGGTGGAACATGGTGATGAGCGGAATGCTCACCGTGTTTTTCTTCGCTCGGCTGTGGCGGCGGGCGAACGTAATGACCGACGTCGAGTTCGCCGAGATCCGGTACAGCGGAGCCCCGGCGCGTTTTCTTCGTGGCTTCCGCGCCATCTACCTCGCAATACCGATCAACCTCATCATCCTCGGCTGGGTGACGCGCGCGATGATCAAGATCCTGACCATCTCGCTTGGCGTTTCTCCGGTTCTCGCCGTCGGGATCTGCTTCGTGATCACCGTGATCTACGCTGTTGCGGCCGGACTGTGGGCAGTGCTGTGGACGGATCTGATTCAGTTCGTCGTCAAGATGTCCGCGGTGATCATCCTCGCGATCTATTCTGTCAAAGCTGTTGGTGGCATATCCGTGATGAAGACGAAACTGGCTGAACATTTCGGGTCGGGTGATGCCGCGCTCTCGGTTCTGCCTGTCTCGTTTGGCAACGGCGGATTTCACGCTTATGCATGGATGCCGCTTCTCGCGCTCGGGACTTTCCTGTCAGTGCAGTGGTGGGCCGCGTGGTACCCAGGCGCCGAGCCCGGCGGCGGCGGATACATCGCACAGCGAATCTTCTCGGCAAAGACCGAGCGCGACGGTGTTCTGGCGACGCTGTTCTTCCAGGTAGCTCACTACGCGCTTCGCCCCTGGCCGTGGATCGTCACCGGTCTCTGCACCGTCATCCTGTATCCCAATCTGGCCGACAAGGAATCCGGATACGTGAAGGCATTCGTCGACTACCTGCCCACGCCGTGGAAGGGCGTGATGATGGCAGGCTTTGCGGCGGCGTACATGTCTACAGTCGGAACCCACTTGAACTGGGGAGCATCGTACCTGGTCAACGATTTCTACAAGCGGTTCGTTCGCCAATCGGCGACCGAAGCGCACTACGTGAAAGTTTCGCGAATCGCGACAGTGCTCCTGTTCATCGCGTCAATAGGCGTCACGTCGCAGCTATCATCCGTGGAGCAGGCCTGGAAGTTTCTGCTCGCGATGGGGGCAGGCACGGGACTTGTGCTGATCCTTCGGTGGTATTGGTGGCGTATTAATGCATGGTCGGAGATCAGTGCCATGATCGCGTCGTTTGTGGTATCGATCATCGCCTTTCAGACCGTGCCCC
>JBDSBT010000169.1:0-3885 GCA_039921425.1 Gemmatimonadaceae bacterium
CGAGCTTCAGTTGCTCGGACTGCGTTCTGACGTCTCTTCTACTGAGCAGCGAGATGATGCTGTCCGGCGACGGATCGTACATCCGCGCCATCACATAAAGGTATTTCTCGTCATACACCACGCGAACATCGGTCTTGAAGCGTGATTCCGCTCCCTGGTTTGGGTCGTATTCCAGGAACGTGTTAATCGACTGGGCGGCCTGCCACGCAGGATCTTCGAGCGTTCCGTCAATTACCGGAGCAACTGCGGCCTTCGATACCATGGCGCTCGAAGCCGACGCGGATGAAGAAACCGGCGGTCGCTCAGAGCGAATCTTCTGGACGCCTGCTGTACTTGCGAGCGTTTTCGGTGCTTGTGACAGGAGGCCTGCCGGCAACGCGATGAAGGCGGCGAACGCGAGGTATTTCATTTTAGGCCGGGCCGATGAGTTGCCAAGTAGAAATGAGAACGGAAGTGGTTACCGCTTCAGACAGCGCTTCACGTCAAAGGGTTTGGAAGTAATTGTTTGACATCGCGCTCGCACTCATCATATGTTGGCTCGCCCAGTCCCGGACGGCGTCATGCGCATTCTTACGACATTCTGACAGATGTAATGAAGTCTTCAATGCCGCTGTTGCTGCTTCTCGCGGCAGTCGTAGGTGATCTCAACGCACAGGTAACGCGGTCGTCTTCGGAAGCTGCGAGCGCTGTGCCCGGCGCTGTCACCATCAGCGGAACGATCGTCGCACAAGGGACCGGCCGCCCCATTCCTTTCAGCACCGTCCGCCTTCAGCCAATTGGTCGCGAAAGGTTTACGAATCAGGAAGGCGCATTCGTGTATTACGCGGTGGTACCCGGCAAATACCAGCTGCATGTCCGCCAGGTTGGATACCTTCCTGAAGACACGACATTCATCGTATCGGCCAATGCTCCGCTGAACCTCGTGGTGACGATGAACCGCATCGCGGCAGCGCTCGATGAAGTCAAAGTCACCGCACCGCCAAGGTTATGTCTGGTCCCTGATGATTTCGGTGCGGTAACTGATTCGGAGCTGTCGACCGTTCTCGAGGAAGCGAAGAAAAATGCCGCGCGGGAGCAGCTGCTGAGGCATACGTATCCGTTCGAGTATAAAATCGCTCAGACCCACGACACGTACGACATCGAGGCAAAGCTTCACGCGCTTCAGTACGACACGTCCGAATTTCGAAGTGACGACAGTTGGCGCTATAAACGAGGTAAGGTCGTTAGCAACGATCGCAGCAAGTTGTTCGGAGATGTTCGGCTCATGCGGCTGCCGACACTTGCAGATCTTGCAGACCGGAGCTTCCTCACGAACCACTGCTTCAAATACGCGGGTGTCGTCGGGCGGGATGGTCTTCGTACGCACCGCATAGATTTTCTTCCCGACTCGCTGTTGATCGCACCCGACGTCGAAGGCTCGATTTTCATGGACAGCGCGACGTACAAGATCAGGCGGGCAGAGTTTCGCCTCACGCGAGGTGGGACGGTGAAGCCGGCGATACTCGGGATGGAGGTGACGACAACCTACCGCGAGATCCTCCCGAACGTCTCACTGTTTGACGAAATCCGGTCTACGCAGCCGCTCGGCGTGATCAAGGAGGGCGGGAACCGGGTCGAATCGCGAGAGTCCCAGCGGCTGTTGAGCTTTCGATTCCTCCTCGGTGGCCCGCCAGGGATCATAGGTCACAAATGGATCGGGGTGGGCTCGGTCGTCGCCGACTCCCTCGCTGGGGTGAATTCGTTGAAGCCGGGTCCTATGCAGCCGGGACCAAGGCAAAAGCCAGAGGAGCCTTCTGGCCCGAGCCCGAGCCAATTCCCTTATTCTCTGCCACTATCGTCCTCCAATCGAAAACATATGATGTAAGCAAGTAGCCACTTGCATACATGGCCGTCCTTGTCTAGTTTGGACGCCATGGACACACGATCTGCCATCCTCAATGCCGCTGTGCAGGTATTCTCTCAGCACGGCTTCCGTGGCTCAACCACTAGGCGCATTGCTGATGCTGCCTCGGTGAACGAGGTCACCATATTCCGCTATTTCGGGTCAAAGGAGGCGCTCCTCCAGGAGGCCATTCGCGGGTCCGATGCAAGCGCCTTCAAGAATCCACTGCCGTCGGACCCGCAGAATCCGCTACAAGAACTAACGCAGTGGAGTACGGCCGTCATTACGCACCTCCATGCGCGTAGCTCGGTTATTCGCAAATGCATGGGTGAGATGGAGGAGCGTCCCGAGCTCAGCGGAAACGCTACCGAAGCACCCATTCGCGCAACGAACGAGCTCTGCACTTACTTCAAAAAACTCCGGTCGAAGGGTTTTACTGAAGAGGAGTTCGATCCCAGCGTAGCATCAGCGATGCTCATCGGATCGCTGTTCCACGACGCGATGGGACGGGACATGATGCCGGATGCGTATCCCAAGCCTCCAAACAAGGCCCCCGGCAAGTACGCGCAATTCATCCTCCGCGCTCTTGGCGTGAAGGACACCAAGCCTGCGAAGGCGTCACGAGAGTCTTGACCGTCGCGCAAGGTCAGAGACCAAACTGCTCCACGACGAGCTTCCGACAGTCACCACATACTATATGAAAGCTTCGAAATCGAATCGCTGGACAAATACGCTGAGCTTTCTGGTTGCAGGCGCGATCTTCGCCTCACCGGCCCTTGCTTACTCACAGGTAAAAACTCCGGCCGCACCGGCCACCAATCTTCAGGTGTCGGGAACCGCGCTTTCGCTCGACGACGCCGTGAAAATGGCGGAAGGACAAAGCGAAGCCGTGAGCATCGCCCGGGCTGTTGTTCAACGCACGGAAGGCCAGCTCATTCAGGCGCGAAGCCAGTACTTCCCCCAGATCAACGGATCGGGGAGCTACACGCGCACGCTCAAGTCCCAGTACTCGGGATTCGGTGGCAGCTCTACACCCGATACGACCACCAAAGTCGTGTCGCCGCCGGCTCCTTGTAACGCGTACCTGAAAGATGCGACGGCCAGCACAGCCGATCGACTCTTCGGACTCGAGCAGTCGTCGCGATGCTCACTCGGGCTCAATCCGTTCGCGTCGTTGAGCAGCCTCCCGTTCGGTCAGGCAAACGTGTACAACCTTGGCCTGTCGTTCTCGCAGTCGCTCTTCACCGGCGGACGCGTGGGCGCGCAGACTTCTGCAACAGCAGCCAGCGGCCGTTCCGCGAAGATCGAGCTGACCGCACAGCGCGCTCAGATCATCCTCGACGTGACGCAGGCATACTATGATGCGGCACTCGCGGACAGGCTTGTGGCGATCACGGACGCATCGTTCACGCAGACCGAAAATGTTCTTCAGCAGGTTAAGCTCAACAAGAACGTGGGTAATGTCTCGGAGTTCGAGCTGCTTCGCGCGCAGGTAACGCGGGACAACCAACGTCCCCAGGTGATTCAGCGACGGAGCGACCGCGAAGTTGCGTACCTCCGCCTGAAGCAGCTGCTGAACATTCCGCTCGAGCAGCCCATCGCTCTCACGACGTCGATTGAAGACACTTCAGGTCTGCCGGCGGGAATTCACATGGCAGGCCTCAACGTGACGTCTTTCGAAGCTCCGGACACCGCTACCTCCAACCGGGCGGCTGTGCGACAGGCATCCGAAGCCGTGCACGCGCAGGAACAACTCCTGACTGTGGCGCGGTCACAGCGGCTACCGTCTGTGGCGCTCACCTCGCAATATGGAGCGGTCGCCTATCCGACCAACGGGATCCCGGGCAAAAGTGACTTCAGGGCTAACTGGACTGTCGGCGTAGCTGCGTCGATTCCGATTTTCACCGGCGGCAGGATTCGCGGTGACGAGATGATCGCTCAGGCAAATCTTGCCGAGTCGCGCGCGAGGCTTCAGCAGGTGAGGGAGTTCGCATCTCTCGATG
>JBDSBT010000170.1:0-22068 GCA_039921425.1 Gemmatimonadaceae bacterium
TTAGTCGCGCAGACAATTGCCGCGTCTGCCGATATTGGCAACGCGTTTCCTCCGGTTCAGGACCTTGTTTTTCTTGGCGGTCCTGTGTCAGGACCGGGTTATCATTTTCATCAATTCGTGAGTCAGACGGGATTCAGCCAGCGTCTCGAGCTGCAAACTCCGGCGCCGTTCTTTTCCATTCCCCTCGGTCGATACGGCAGGACTCCATCGAGCATTACCCTCGCGCCATTCTTCAACGCGCTTTGGGTGGCCAGGAGCTACAGAGTAAGAAGCGGAGCAGTGCGCGCTTCAAGTGGCTGGCATCCATCAATTGGAATCGGCGCGTTGTCTCTGTTCGACCTGCTTCGGATGGACGTGGCGCGTGGCTTGAAGAATGGGCGCTGGACGTTCTCGGTGGACGTCACGAAAGATTTGTGGAGAATCCTGTAGCCGGCGGCGAGAAGCTGATTGGCGCATCGGGCCGCTCAGCCTGATAGCCACGAGTTTTGCGACGTTGTGGGGGTGAAAGCCCACAACAATTGAAACCTTGCCTGCGCCCCGTCGACGCGTGGATTCTTCCGATACTCGGTGATTTGTTGTCGGCAGACAAGGTCGCCCAGGCGGCGGCTTCGGTCGGCGAAGACGCGAGAATATGGAACGCCGCAATTCGACTGAACCTGGCCTCGGATGACGATCTGCTTGCCGCAATTTCGCGACGATCGCGCGTACGCATTGCCGGCTCGCTGGAGGTAACCTCCGAGGCGAAGACTGTCCTTCCAGAGAAAATTGCGCGGAAGTATCACGTGCTTCCGCTCTCTGCCGACAACTCGTCAATCGAGATTGCGACTGCAAACCCGTACGATATCGACTGCGAGCGAATGATCGCTTTCACTTGCGGGCGGTCCGTCCGGATGTCGCTGGCATCGCCGATGGTCATCGCAGAGAGAATGGCGGAGGTTTACGACGGCGCTCCGCGCGCGCCTGAAACAAACCTGGATCGTCCGTTCGATACTACTGATGGTGAAACAGTCATCAAGCTCGTGGATCGGCTCGTCGCGTCAGGGATCGAGGTGCGAGCAAGCGACATTCATCTCGAGCCGGAAGAAAACGGAATTGCAGTTCGTCACCGTGTCGACGGTCTGTTGCGCAACGTCACGTTGCTTCCCAAGGCGGTCGGCATTCCGCTGGTTTCGCGAATCAAGATCATGGCAAACCTGGATATCGCAGACCGGCTCAGACCGCAGGGCGGACACGCCTCGGTCGGAATCGGTGTAACACGCGTGGATTTGAGAGTCTCCACATTGCCCGCATCGCATGGCGAGAAAGTTGTGATACGCATTCTCGATCAGCGCGCGGCCATCCAGTCGCTTGAATCGCTTGGTCTCGATGAGGTCGATCGGCCCCGCATGCAACGCTTGCTCGAGATTCGCGAAGGTCTCGTGCTTGTCACCGGGCCGACCGGTTCGGGTAAGACGACAACTCTCTACGCGGCGCTCCGACAGATCCAGCGTAAGGGCCTCAATGTTATCACGGTTGAAGACCCCGTCGAATACAGAATACCGGGCGTTGTACAGGTACAGACCAACGAGAAGGCTGGACTGAATTTCGCCTCCGCATTACGATCGATCCTGCGACAGGATCCCGACGTCGTGTTGATCGGCGAAATCCGCGACAGGGAGACGGCGGCAATCGCAATTCAGGCCTCGCTCACGGGCCACCTCGTTTTCGCAACGCTTCACACGAATGACGCGTGCAGCTCGATCACGCGTCTCACGGATCTTGGAGTAGACGGGGCGAAGCTGGCCGCTGCGCTGAAGGGAATTGTCGCTCAGCGGCTCATCAGGCGACTGTGTCTTGAATGCCGAATCGTCGCCAACTCGGGCGCGCCCCGCCAGCTTCGGCCGAGTATTGCTGAGGATGTGATGGTCTACACGTCGGTCGGGTGTGAGGCGTGTTCGATGAGAGGTTACTCCGGCCGGCTGGCAATTACGGAAATCGTCCTTGCTGATGCAGAGCTTGAGCGAGCGATAGCGGGAGGAGCATCCGCAGACGGGCTGGCAGCGATCGCGCGGCGGGGCGGATCACGTTCGTTATGGGAATCCGGAATCGCGCGCCTGACGTCAGGGCAAACCGGCGGCGATGAACTCCTGCGGGTTCTCGATCAGGAACTGAGATCGCCTCCCGATCCAGCCCTGACGACAGATTTATGGGATCTGTTTGAGAAGGCCGGAGATTCAGAAAATGGCTATGATTCCGGCAATGTCGAGAATACGCCAGCAGTCACGTCCATGCCTCCCTCTATGACCTCGATCGTCGCCGGGGTTGTAGACGTCTACCTTATTCGGCCGTTACCGGGTGGGTGGCAAGTGCTGGTCGTGCGGAGGGCGATGGATACCCGGTGTCCTGGCTCGTGGGAAACTATTCACGGCAAGATAGAATCGGATGAGCGTCCGGAGAACGCTGCCGTGCGCGAGGTCCGCGAGGAGACCGGTCTTGCCATCGCCAGGCTATACAACGTCACTGTACAGCCCTTCTACCTGCACATGTTCGGAATGGTGCAGATGGCAGTTGTCTTTGCCGCTTTCATTGACGAGCCAGCCGCCGTCGTACTCGGTGAAGAGCATCAAACCTTCGAGTGGTTGTCCCCCGATGACGCGGCGGAGAGGTTCGTCTGGCCGCGAGAGCGCGAAGCGCTTGGTCACATTCGACATCTCTTGCGTACCGGCGACGCCGGGACTGTCGAAGACGTGCTGAGAGTTTTTTAGTCTGACCAGCGGAACCGCGACGCATATTGGCCGTTCACGACGATGCATTTGTGTCATTGTTGTCAAAAACCCATGATCGCCAATTGGGGAGAACGGCGGGAGAACTACAGACGGCATTCCATCCATCCGAGTAGTCGTCCCATTATCATTTCTTGGTTAAACGACAGACCTGCGGGCGCAGCGGCGGCTGAATGGCGTCGTAAACCAAGAAAAGAAGAAATCGGCGTGGCCGATTGTGTCTCTCGCCTTTCTCGCCGGTTTCTCCCGTGGTTCTCCCTATTTGCAGTTAGGGTCTTCCGTTGTTAACTGGCGGAGATGCAGGACTATTGAAGACTCCATGGGAGAGCCGCGATTCGCGACCCACTACTCAATCGACGTTCAGTCGGTAACCCGTCTTTCTCACGGTGATGATGTGTCGCGGCGCGGCGGGATCTCTCTCCAGTTTACGGCGAAGCTCTCCGACATGCGTGTCGACTGTGCGGCTGACGACATCCGAACCGTAGCCCCACACTTCTCGCAGCAGATCGAGGCGCGAAACTACGTTGCCTCTTCGTCGCACCAGCGCCATCAGCAGCTCGTACTCTTTCGGTCGCAGAGTTACCTGAGTGCCGTCACGAAGGACATCATGCGTGCCCGGCATGATCTCAACGTCACCAAACTTGAATGGCGCCGATTGTTCCGAGTGTCCGTTCAGTTTTCCGGACCTCCGCATGAGAGCATGCACCCGCCCAATCAACTCGAGCAGTCCGAACGGCTTGGTTACATAGTCGTCTGCTCCATCGCGGAACCCCCTTACCTTGTCCCGCTCTTCGGATCTTGCCGTAAGAATCAAGACAGGGACCTCGATGCCTTCGTCGCGAAGAGTCGAAAGCACCCTGTACCCGTCAAGACCGGGAAGCATGAGATCCAGAATCACCAGGTCGGGTCGCATGTCCTTCGTCATCTGCAAACCGGTAAAACCGTCATGCGCGATACTGGTGTCGAATCCCTCGATTTCGAGATTATTGGCGAGCCCGCGCGCCAGATCATCATTGTCCTCGACGATGACAATTCTTTTCATGTGAGCGCCATTGAGCGAGCATCACTTGTGGTAGCGTGAGCGGCGCTCGTGACGTCGCCCGAGTTCGCGATAGCAGGGAATTCGACGACGAACCGCGAGCCGTGTCCCGCCGGCGACTGATCGACCCAGCTTTTTCCGTTGTGCCGTTCAGCGAGATCGCGGACAACCGCAAGGCCAAGCCCGCATCCAGTGCCGGTCGGAGTCTCTCCGTTCCGTCCCCTTAGGAAAGGCACCCAGATCTCATCGCGTGCCCGACCTGAAACGCCGGGACCTTCGTCGTCCACGGTCAATCGAATCGTGTCCCTTTGGATGGGTTGTTCGGGCGCCAGAATCGCTGGGTGCATGACAACAGTCGTGTGACCAGAAGTCAGGCTCACGTTCACGTTCTGACCGACTGGCCCGTATTTCACCGCATTGTCGAGGAGGTTTATGAGAATCTGCCTGAACGCTTCCGGATCGACGAAGGCGGTTGCCGTCTCATCCAGTGACTGATGGACGATGACGTTCCGCGCCCTCGCCAACGGGGCGAATACCTCGATCACATCGGCGATCACCGGAGCAAGACGCAACCGTTCTGGAGACAGGCTCACTACCGGTCGTTCGGCTCGCGAGAATGCGAGAGTATTGTCCACCAGGTGCATCAGCCGGCGCGCCTCTCTTACTATCACGCTCGCAGCGTTGGCCTTTTCATTGTCCGAGCGCGTTCGGCCGAGCGTGAGCGTCTCTCCAAAGAGAAGAATTTGAGCCAGGGGAGTTCGCAACTCGTGCGACACGCTGGCACTGAACTCGAGCCGCAAACGCGCGAGCTCGTGCTCACGCTGAAGGTTGCGAACAATGATCGCCGTGAGGAGACCGGTGAGCAGCAGCAATCCGACCCAGACAGGAATGCGAGAGCCGGGAACGACTGCACCCTGAAGTCGCGCGGTCGCGTCGGGTCTCAGCGCAACGCGCACCTTCATGCCGCCAGTGAACATCGCCAGTGAAGCTGTGTCCGATCGCAACTGCGGGGCCCAACCCTTCGACCTGAAGATCTCACGCCCACCAGGAATCGATACTGACGCTGCAAGCAGCGAGTCGCTCGGCAACCCACGGGTTATGGCGAGTGGGAGCAGGGTAGGGTATCGCCATAACTGTGTGATCACGCGACTCGCGAATACGGGGGCCGAAGTAACGAACCCGAGCGCACCGATGACCTTGTCGGACTCATCGCGCTGAGGTGCGAAACCGATTGCGACGGTAGAATCCCCGTTGCTGACGAACCTGACGACAAATCCTCCGGATGGCTGCAGCGACTGGGCGTCGAGCCGAGCGCGCAGCCATTGCAAATCGGGATGCGGGAGTGGTGCAACTTCGGCAGGAGTGAACGACCCGACCTTTGCGGCGGCCCATCCGGTTTCCGCGCGTCCTGAAGCACCGGAGATCGGCGGTGCAACTGCCAGGGACCCGGACCGCGCGTCGTACCTGAAGTAGTAGTCTGCGGGAAGGTTGATTGCACAGTCGCAATCATTCAGGTATCTCGCTCCCGCTACCAGCGTTGTCAGCCCGGCAATGGAATCGCGGCTGCTCAATCTATTGCCAACCAGGCCCCGAAACAGGGTTGCCAGTCCAGCCGATATTGCACCATCGCCAGCGCGCGCGGTGCTCCACGCTGCGTATGCGGCGTAATCCTGAAGGCCGCGCTCTGCAATCGCCCGCCGTGACTCGCCTGTGTTCCAGGCTTCGTACACCAGCAAGCCGGCGATCGAAAATACGACCACCAACAGGCCAACAAGTGCTGGCATGCCCGTCCTTTGAGGCGCTCTGCTCATACAGGAATATTACGACGGGTTACGCAAATGCACGACGAAAAGTGTCGCCGTTTTTCGACTCTGACCGTTCTCTGACACAGGAATCGTGGCGATCGAGTATGACCGCGGTCAACTTCGAAAAATGAAAGAGAAAACATTTCTCGGACAGCCACGCGGTCTCGCGCTGCTGTTCCTCGTCGAGATGTGGGAGCGATTCTCCTACTACGGCATGCGTGCGCTACTGGTTCTGTACCTGGTCAATTCGCTCAAATGGGACACCGCGAGAGCAACGAGCCTGTACGGTACCTACACATCACTGGCTTACATAACGCCGCTGGTCGGCGGTTACCTCGCCGACCGGTCTCTCGGAACGCGCAGGTCTCTCGTCATCGGTGGCGTTCTCATTGCGCTTGGCCATTTCTCACTGGCGCTGGAAGGCATGACGACCTTCTATCTCGGACTTGGGCTCGTGATCATCGGGACCGGGTTCTTCAAACCCAATGTTTCCACGATGGTGGGACAGTTGTACGAAGAAGGCGATCCGCGCCGCGACGGCGGCTTCACGCTTTTTTACATGGGCATCAATCTCGGCGGCTTCCTGGCGCCGCTGGTGTGCGGATACCTCGGCGAGCGCGTCGGGTGGAACTATGGTTTTGGCGCTGCCGGAGTTGGCATGGTTCTCGGGCTTTGCCTGTACCTATGGGGAAGGGAGCGATACCTGCCCGGCATCGGGATGCGTACGCTCCAACGTACGCCTTCTTCAGTGGCCGCGATGGAGAAACAAAGTGACGACGGATCGCGGATCATGGCGCTGGCGATAGTCATACTGTTCGTGATTGCGTTCTGGTCGGCATTCGAGCAGGCCGGCAGCTCCATGAGCTTGTTCGCCGACAAGAAGACCGACCGCATGGTGAATGGATTTCTCATTCCGGCGAGCTGGTTTCAGGTGATCAATTCGGGCTTCATCCTGCTGCTGGCGCCACTGTTCGCGATTCTCTGGCGTAAGCTCAACGCTCGCGGCATCGAACCCACGACGCCGGCCAAGATGGCCTTCGGCCTTGGATTGCTGGGCGCAGGATTCGTTTTCATGGTGATGGGTGGCCGGTTAAGCGACACAGGCGCGCTGGTGAGTCCGCTGTGGCTTGTCGCTGCATACTTCTTCCACACGACGGGCGAGCTCTGTCTCTCGCCGGTTGGACTCTCCTATGTCACGAAGGTCGCGCCGTTGCGCCTCGCGTCGTTCCTGATGGCTGCGTGGTTCCTCGCGAACGGTGCAGGCAACAAGATCGCCGGCTCACTGGCGGCGTTGTCAGGATCGATGCCCAGCCAGCGCTTCTACATGATCTTCGTTGCCTCCTCGTTCGCCGCTGCAGCTATTCTCTGGATGCTCGTACCCCCAATCAATCGTCTGACAGAGGGCGCCAGGGTTTGATCACTGGCGCTCGGGTTATCTCCCCTTCGCCGCCCTGACTACCTCAGCGTTCCGCTTGCCGTAGCCGAAATACACCAACATCCCCAGCGCAAGCCAGACGATCAGGCGCACCCAGGTCGTGGGTGGCAGAACGACCATCTGAAGCAGACAGAACAAAGCGCCGAGTATCGGCACGTAAGGCAGGCCGGGCGTCCTGAAGGGTCTTGGGATGTCCGGTGAAGTCCGTCGAAGAATCAGGATACCGATGCAGACCAGCACGAACGCCAGCAACGTACCCATGCTGACCAGGACGCTCAATACTCTGATCGGCGTTACGCCAGCAGCAAACGCCACGACTGATCCGGTGATGATCGTGCTAACGTGCGGAGTCCTGAACGCGGGATGAACGCTCTGAAAAAGCCGCGGCAGAAGTCCGTCCCGGCTCATTGAGAAGAAAATGCGCGTCTGACCGAGGAGTGTGACGAGCATCGTGCTGAACAAGCCGAAAAGCGCGCTGACTTTCAACACGGGGCTGAACCAGGTCAATCCCGTCGCATCGATTCCAACAGCAAGTGGATCGGCCACGTTCAGACGCGGATAGGGAACGATCCCCAAGAGGACGATAGCGACTGCGATATAGAGAACGGTGCAGATCGCAAGCGATACGAGAATTCCAATCGGCATGTCGCGCTGCGGGTTCTTCGCTTCCTGTGCGGCGGTCGATACCGCATCAAATCCTATGTATGCGAAGAACATCACGCCGGCCCCCCGAAGAACTCCGCTCGGTCCAAAATGTCCGAACGTTCCATCATTCGGCGGAATGAATGGCGTGAGATTGGCGCGGTTCACGAAAGCCGCACCGGCAACAACGAAAATCACGAGCACCATCGCCTTGATGATGACGAGAACGGTATTGGTGTTCGCCGACTGCTTGATGCCTATGACGAGAAGTCCCATCACGAAGAACACGATGAGCGCCGCCGGAAGATTGAACAGTCCATGCGCGATTCCGCCGCCACCGATTGCGACAGTTTCACCGGGCGCGGCTGACAGATAAGCGGGCAGGTGAAGCCCGGCGTCGGCGAGCAGGCTAGAGAAGTAGCCTGACCATCCAACTGCGACGGTAGCTGTACTGAGTGCGTACTCGAGTATGAGGTCCCAGCCGATGATCCACGCCATGAGCTCCCCCATCGTCGCGTAGGCGTACGTGTACGCGCTGCCGGCGACTGGAATCATCGCCGCGAACTCCGCGTAACACAGGCCGGCAAATCCGCATGCGACGGCGGCAATGATCATCGATAGTACCAGAGCGGGACCAGCGTTCTGGGACGCCGCAGTTCCCGTCAATACGAAGATGCCCGTTCCGATGATCGAGCCGATGCCCAAGGTCGTCAGGTTCAACGCTCCCAGCGCGCGCCTGAGAGTCCCGCTCTCGGCATCGGCGCGAAGATCGTCGATCGATTTCTTTGTGAGTATGCTCATGGCCCACGATGCAAAGACACCGCGAGCGATGCCACGCCCGCGGCGTCAGAGAACGGTCAGGGAATGAACCCGTCTATTTCGTCTTTATTGTAGTGACGTTGCCGGGAGCCGTGGGAGCATTTGGCTTTACGCGAACGCTCTTCGCCGGAATTCCAACGTTCACGTGGTACGGACGCACGTCTTTCGTCGCGACAGCCGAAGCCCCAACCATTCCTTCTTCGTGCACGTGCACGCCCGCGAGCACGGTCGCGTGATACGTGATCCGCACGCCGTCATCGAGGCGCGTCACTGCGTTGGTCACGTCGCGCTGGTCAACGATGCTGTGAGTATGGCTATAAATGTTGGCGTAATCGCTGACCGAAACCCGATTACCGAGCACGATGCCGCCGCGGTCGTCGAGAAGGACGTGCCGGTGGATGACTACGTCATCACCGACTTCCATGTTGTAGCCAAAGGAAAACTCCACGTGCTGGAACGCCTTGAAGTTTTTCCCGCAGGTTTTGAAGATCTTCGGGGCCAGAATTCGCCGCAGCCTCACGCCGAGCTCGACGTTCTGTCCGCCCACTGAGGTGCGATCGAACGAGTACCACAGCCAGAGGAGCGGCTTTACTTTCTGGAATTTCTCGTCTTCGCAATCCGAGTAGTATTCCGGCTCGAGTGTGATGTTGCGGGGGTCGAGCGAAGACAGTGCGATGCGCGTCAGAGCTGGAATCGATTCGTCGCTCACTGCCGATTCCCAGGTCGCCGCGTATTCAGGGAAAATGATCTCGCAAAGAGCCTTCCGGCACAGCTCGCTGCGGTCGGTCGATTCATCGGCGAGTGCCGACTCGATCGAAGCAAGCCATGCGTCGGTTAACGGAGCGAGGGAGCGATCAGGAAGTTTTCTGAGAGGAAGAAATGCCATGGTCGTAGTTGTAGTCGTCAGCTTCCGCTGCGGAGTGCCCGTGCCCGAACCAGCGCGCGCTCGCGCTCGATTCGCTGAAGCAGCAACTCCCAGATGGAGCTTTGCAATCCCTGAAAAGTAACCGTGAGCGGGTGGTCCACATCGATGTCGCCCGGATAGACGTACACGGCGCTCTGCGTCTCACGCTGATGCAATCGCTGCTCGCCAAACCCGGTGCTCAGCGGAATGACGTCGATTGGCCGAAAATCCTGTCCGCCACTGGTGATCGTCAGGTCCATTGGACTGAATCGAGCGTTGTCCTCCAGTCCATAGAACGACACGTACCATAGATCGGGAGCGCGATTGCCCGAGCGGCGCGTGATTGTCTCGATCGTGCGGCGGTTGCTCTCCTGCAGGTCGCGGAGCGCACGATAGGAGTCGGGCGTAAGCAGCCGGATGACGCCTTCGTCCAAGGGGATCGCCCTTACGATCATGCCACGCGGCTCCAACCGAATCGCGATGTCGTCCTGGCGAAGCGAGCCGAATCCAGCGGGAATGCCAGTCGTGGCCGAGCTGTCTTCGACCGGCACGATGGAGGCGGTTGACCCGGGCGTCGGAGGTGAACAAGCCCCGACGACGATCATAGCCGCTAGCACCCGGCCGACTCGCCTCAGATTGGTTCGCCTCGGACGGCGTCGAGCAGCCCCACTAGCGCAAGCGCGAGCTCGTCACGGCCTTCGCCGGTCGTGGAGCTGAACGGAATCGTCTGGTCCCGCTCAAGGTGCAGGTCGCGCATGATGACGCTAGCGCGGTCGGCTGCTGCCTTTCGCGGAAGCTTGTCCGACTTCGTCAGGACAATGATCGTGGGGACCTCGATCTCAGCCAGAAAATCAAGCATAGCTACATCATCTTCACTCGGGTCGCGCCGAATGTCCAGAAGCTGGATTACTCCGGCGAGGTTGGGGGTTTCCTTCAGGTATCCTACGATCAGCGGCTGCCAGTCAGCCTTTTTCTCTTTCGAGATCTTCGCATACCCGTAACCTGGCAAGTCAGCTAGCACGAACGAGCCGTTCACGTTGAAGAAGTTGATCTCGCGCGTTCGACCAGGAGTCTTGCTGACGCGCGCGAACGCCTTTCGGCGAACGAGGCGATTCAATAATGACGACTTCCCGACGTTCGAGCGTCCGGCAAACGCTATCTCGGGAAGCGTTTGCTCGGGCCGCCATCCGCCAGCGGCCGCTAGTCCGCCCAGAAACTCCAGGCTCCGGATAACCAGCGGATCCGGGCCG
The DNA here is from genome assembly GCA_039921425.1 of Gemmatimonadaceae bacterium. Taxonomy (GTDB): domain Bacteria; phylum Gemmatimonadota; class Gemmatimonadetes; order Gemmatimonadales; family Gemmatimonadaceae; genus UBA4720. Next base: position 10,657 of record JBDSBT010000170.1, read on the forward strand.
GGAACAGTGGTCATCAGTGAGTCGTTAGTCCGTCAGGCAGCACTTCAGCACCGGGTCGCGTTGCTTCGCGCGGTCTCGCCGGCCGGCGAGAAGCAACCTTCTCAACTGCTTCTCCGCGCAATGCGATCGCGAGCACCTCGTCCATCGTCTTCACAGGATGGAATCGGACCGCCGCTCTTACTTCCTCCGGCAGCTCGTCGATGTCGCGCGTGTTGCCGAAGGGCACGATCACGTCCGCCACCTTGTTGCGGTGGGCAGCTACCGATTTCTCCTTAAGGCCACCGATCGGGAGAACTCTTCCGCGCAACGTGATCTCTCCCGTCATCGCGACGTCGCCACGAATGGGCTTGCCGGTCAACGCGCTGATCACGGCCGTCGCGATTGCTATACCGGCCGATGGACCATCCTTCGGCGTTGCACCAGCAGGCATGTGGATATGAATGTCGCGATTACGATAGAAGTCGGCATCCAAGCCGAGCTCCTTCGCGCGCGTCCTCGCATAGCTGAGGGCCGCGCTCGCCGACTCCTTCATTACGTCGCCGAGAGTTCCTGTGAGCTGAACCTTGCCGCGTCCCTTGACGACGCTCACTTCGATCTCCAGTACCTCACCTCCCACACTTGTGTACGCGAGGCCCGATGCTACCCCGACCTTGTCTTCCAGCGAGGTGTCATCTGGATCGAACGGCGGCGTTCCAAGCAGCTCCTGGAGATCTGAAGCGGAAACCACCTGCTTTACTGTCCCCGTCGGCTTTTCAGCCTGCTTGCGCGCGAGCTTTCTTGCGACGCGGGCAAGTCTGCGCTCCAGTTCACGAACTCCCGCCTCGCGCGTGTAACCACGCATGATCGCGGGAAGCACGTCTGGCTCCAGCGTCACATTCGCCGAATCCAGCCCGTTGGCCACTAGCTGCCTCGGCAACAAATATTGCCGGCCAATTGCCATCTTCTCGTGATCCAGATATCCGGCGAGTCGAATGATCTCCATTCGGTCGCGCAACGCTTCAGGAATTCCGTTCAAGCTGTTCGCGGTGGTGATGAACAAGACCTGCGACAGGTCGTAATCGACTTCGAGATAGTTGTCGTTGAACGCCGTGTTCTGCTCTGGATCGAGAACCTCGAGCAGGGCACTTGCCGGGTCACCGCGATAATCCTGACCGAGCTTGTCCACTTCATCGAGCAGAATAACCGGATTGACAACCTCGGCGCGCCGCATCGCCTGAATGATGCGGCCAGGCATCGAACCGATATATGTGCGCCTGTGACCTCTTATTTCAGCCTCGTCGCGCACTCCGCCCAGGGCCATGCGGATGAACTTGCGGCCAAGCGCGCGGGCTATCGAGCGTCCAAGCGATGTCTTTCCGACACCTGGAGGTCCGACGAGACAGAGAATCTGTCCTTCAATTTTGCCAACGAGCGACAGCACTGCGATGAAATCGAGGATGCGATCCTTCACTTCCTCGAGACCGTAATGGTCCTCGTCGAGAATGCGCCGCGCGTGCGAAACGTCGAGCACTTCGTCAGTGCGCTCTTCCCACGGCAGATTCACGATCCAGTCAACGAAATTACGCGACACGGTGAACTCGGGAGACATCGGTGACATGCGACGGAGTTTCCTCAACTCGCGAATTGTTCGCGTTCTCACGATTTCAGGCAGTTGCTTCTTTGCGACCACAGCTTCGAGGTCGCCGAAATCATCTCCGTCCTCTTCGCCGAGCTCCTTGTGAATCGCGCGCAGTTGTTCCTGAAGGTAGAACTCTCGCTGGTTCTGGAACAATGCTCCGCGAACGTCGTCATCGATCTTCCGCTCGAGACGAAGAAGCTCACTTTCGCTGGCGAGTGTGTTCGACAGCGTCTCGAGGAGGTCCTTGAGTTTTCTCGCTTCGAGCAGTTTCTGCCGCATCTCGAACTTGATCGCCATGTGGGCTGCGACGCCCCATGCCTGACGCTCTTCCGACTCTGTGCTCTGGATGAGTCCGACGACTTCCGGCGGAATGCGGCGATGAAGCGCGACGTACTCCTCGAATAGTGAGAGCACGCGATTGGCAAGCGCACGTGTTTCCGTTTCAGGTGCCGGATCAGCCCATTCGATCGGCTCGGCGACGGCGCGCATGAACGGGCCACCGGCTACATAGCGCGTAATCCGCGCGCGCGCGAACCCTTCGACGAGAACGCGGGTGCTTCCGTTTGGCAGGCGCGCAACCTGAAGCACGCGTCCGACCACACCGACGCGATGAAGGTCGGAAGCGCCCGGCTCCTGTGTTTCGCCCTCTTTCTGGGCAACGAGGAGGATGAGCTTGTCGGTTTCTGCAGCAGCTTCGATAGCGGCGAGCGACGGCTGTCGGCCGACGAGCAGAGGAATGACGACGTATGGGAAGATGACGACTTCGCGAAGCGGCAGAACCGGGATGCGGTTTTCCACCTGCACCGATTCGCCGTCACGAGTGAATTCGTGAGTCAATGTCTTTTCTTTGAGGGAGTTGCCCGGCACACTGTAACCGGAACCCGGTGCCGGGTATCCGGAATCGATCGCGCTTTTGTTACGCTTCCTTCTTGCGCCGAACCGGCGAAATCTCGAGGAGAGGCTGAGTGCCGTTGGTGATGCACGCTTCGGTGACCTTTACCTCGACGACATCCTCACGGCTCGGGAGATCGAACATCACCTCCATGAGCACTTCCTCGAGAATCGCGCGAAGACCGCGAGCACCCGTTCCACGCTTGAGCGCCTTGTTGGCAATCGCGGCCAGAGCGCCTTCGTCGAAAGTGATCTTCACCTCTTCGAGCCCGAAGAGCTTCGTGTACTGCTTCGTCAGCGCGTTCTTCGGCTCCTTGAGGATCCGGACGAGCGACTTCTCATCGAGAGACTCGAGCGCAACGGTCACAGGCAGACGGCCGACCAGCTCGGGAATCATTCCATAGCGAAGCAGATCGTCCGGCTCGACTTCCGCAAACATCTGCGTGGCGTCGACTTCCTTTTTCCCTGTGAGGTTATTGAACCCGATCTGGCGACGACCCGTGCGGGCCTCGATTATTTTTTCCAGCCCGTCGAACGCTCCACCGCAGATGAAGAGGATGTCCTTCGTGTTGAGCTGGATGTACTCCTGCTGGGGGTGCTTGCGTCCACCCTGAGGCGGAACTGAAGCAACCGTGCCTTCGATGATCTTGAGGAGCGCCTGCTGCACGCCTTCGCCCGAAACGTCACGGGTGATACTCGGATTTTCCGACTTGCGGGCGATCTTGTCGATTTCGTCGATATAGACGATGCCACGCTCGCATTCGGCGATGTTGAAATCGCCGGCCTGAAGAAGTCGCACAAGGATGTTCTCGACGTCCTCGCCGACATATCCGGCTTCGGTCAGGGTAGTCGCGTCCGCAATAGTAAATGGAACGTCGAGGATCCGGGCCAGTGTCCGGGCCAGAAGCGTCTTGCCGACGCCTGTTGGCCCAATCAGCAGGATGTTCGACTTGTCAAGTTCCACATCGTCGTCCTTCAACGACGTGGAATTGATTCTCTTGTAGTGATTGTAGACCGAGACAGACAGCGCCTTCTTCGCCTGCTCCTGCCCGATTACGTACTGGTCCAGGACGTCCTTGATCTCCTGGGGAGCCGGAACCTGTGTAATCGCCTCTGAAACCTCACGCTCCTCGTCCTCGGCCAGAATCTCATTGCACAGCGCAATGCACTCATTGCAGATGTACACGGACGGGCCCGATATGAACTTCCGGACCGAATCCTTCGATTTCCCGCAAAAAGAGCAGCGGAGATGTTTATCCTGCGACATAGGCTTCCAGAGGTGCTAGAGAGGCAAATGGTTGTTGTTGAACAACTAACAGCGGGCTACGAGATGGTCAAGCTTAAAGACTAGGGCGCCCTACTTCTTGGTCAGCGCCTCTTCCATCTGACCGCGATAGGAGATCACGTTGTCGATGATGCCGTATGCCTTGGCTTCGTCGGCTGACATGAACCGATCGCGGTCCATGTCGCGCTCGATTTGCTCCACTGGCCGACCGGTATGCTTGGCCATGAGCTCGTTCATCTTGGCACGGAGGTAGAGAATCTCTCTCGCCTGAATCTCGATGTCTGAAGCTGTACCCTGCGTTCCGCCGCTTGGCTGGTGAATCATGATGCGAGCATGGGGGAGAGCGGAGCGTTTTCCGGGCCGGCCGGCCGACAGCAGGAACGATCCCATGCTTGCAGCGAGACCCATGCAATTGGTGTTAACCGGCGACTTCAGGAACTGCATCGTGTCGTAGATTGCCATTCCCGCCGAGACGCTTCCGCCTGGCGAGTTGATGTAAACGTGAATGTCGCGCTCGGGATTATCTGCCTCGAGAAACAAAAGCTGAGCAATCACTACATTCGCGACGTCATCATTAATCGGCGTGCCGAGGAAGATGATGCGGTCCATGAGGAGGCGGGAGAAGACGTCGTAGGTTCTCTCGCCGCGGCTGGAGCGCTCGATTACGTAAGGTGTATACAGGGTCGGCATCGTTTTTCTCAGCTCTCGGTTTGAACTTCGTTTTTGTCGAGCAGCCACTCGAAGACCTTGTCCTCGGTGAGGCTGCGTTCGATTTCCTTCAACCGTCCGCTTTTCTCGAGCTGTGCGTAAAGCTGGCCGGGCTTTACACCGCGCTTTTCCGCCTGCTCGCTGATACGATCGTCCAGGTCCTTCTCGGTTGCGGCGAGTGACTCCTTCTCCGCAATCGTTTCCACTACCAGATCGCGACGAATCTGACGCTCGGCCATCGAGCGGAATTCCGTCGCGAACTTTTCACGGTCTGCCTCAGGAATCTGGTACGCTTCGGCGTAATTCTGCGCGAATTGTCTTACCCAGCTTTGCGGTACGTCGAATGGATTGGCACCAATAATCTCGTCGATCAGCTTCTGTCGGACTTCAGCATCGGCTGCGCGGCTCGTGTTCTCTGTCAGATCCGAGCGAACGGCCGCTTTCAGCGCGTCGAGTGAATCGAAGTCCCCGACTTCCCGGGCAAACGCATCATCCAGCTCCGGCGCGAGTTTCCGCTTCACGTCCTGGAGCTTTATTCTGACGATCTTCGTCTGGCTCCGCTGGGTCTCGTCCGGAAAATCATCGGGCCAGTGGACGGGCCGCTCGATGGTTTGTCCAGGAGTTGCCTCCATGATGAGCTCTTCAATTCCCGCGATTGCTTGACCTGACCCAAGGACGATTGGATAGGAGCTCGCGTCAGACTCGAGTTTGTCGCCCGCTGAGATTTCGACGTTGACCATGTCGCCCGGCGACGGATTCCCGTCGATCGGAGCCCATGTAGCACGTTGATCGCGGATATGCTCGATCTGCTCGGTGACATTTTCGTCGCTGACTACTTCATTCTTCCGGGTTACACGAAAACCGGAGGTCCTGGCAAGATTGACCGTCGGCCGGAGCTCAAAATGGAGCTCGAAGGTCAGCGGCTTTCCGTCCTCGAATTTGAGGTCGTGGACGTGCGGCTGAGAGGCGACCTTCAGGTCGTCCTTTTCGATCACTTCCTTATATGCTTCGCTGACGATCGCCTCGAGCGCCTCCTGGCGGATTGCGTCGGCAAATTTCTTCTTGACCATCGTCGCGGGAGCCTTGCCCGGACGAAAGCCCGGCAGTCTCACCGACGACGCGTAACGGCGGGCGGCCTTATCCTCCGCTTCCTTGACCGACTCCGCAGGTACGGATACCTGAACCTGACGGTCGACGCCGCTGCCTTCTTTCTGGGTAATGTCGATCTTCATCCACCTAATATAACAGGCGCAGCGAGGGCTTCCGACCGCCGGGGAATGACCAGCGGGACTGCCATGGCGATAGCTCCCAGGATGCCTGCCCACCAGAGCCCGTGGCGTAGGCAGATAGCGATGGGCATGACGCCGTTGATGGCATAGACGAGAGCTGGCAGTCGCGAGCTGGACACCCTGGCCACAAACGCCTCGGGCGGCACCACTGCTAGCATCGCCCGCGCGACCACCGAGCCAGTTAAAAACCAGCCGATCCAGTTGCTGAGTGGCATCCCGTAGAAGAAGCCGTCAGTGTGCCAGAGCCAGTGAGTGGTCGCCCGCGACATCGCCGGGTCCATCGCCACGTCCCACGCGGTCAGGATAGCCCCCGCCGTGAAGGCCCAGACCGTTCGACTGCGCTCGGTGCCTTTGCCCGGCAGGAATCGGCCGGTCAGGGCGAGGCAGGCGTAGACCATGTAGAACCACGACAGAGGGATCGGGAAGGGGACAAGTCCCGCGATCCGGTATCCCAGCAGAGTCGTGTATGAGTATGGTCCGAAGGGAAGTCCAGTACTCGTTCCGAGGAGCTCCGAGCCAAGAGAGATTCCGGCGCCGACCGCGAGAAGCGCCAGCGCGCGCCCAAAGCCGAACCGGTGGGCGGCATGCAGGAGGATGGCTGCGGCACCAAGGAGGACATATGTCGGTCCGGAAAGCATCCAACCGTACCGATATACTGTCTGCGCCGGCTCCTGCATGATCCACGCTGGCGGATTTCCGGCGAGGAAGGTTGTGAGGGCGATAGTAGAGAAAACAATCAACGCGACGTGCGCATAGACAAGCGTTCGTGCTGCACGTTCCATCAGGCTGCTCCAATCATGTCGGCGACGATTTTTCCCGAGCTCAGGACACCCGGAAGGCCGGCGCCAGGATGGGTGCCCGCGCCCGCGAAATATAGATTGGTGACGTCCTCGCTTTGGTTGTGCGGACGAAACCAGGCTGACTGGGTGAGGATGGGCTCCACTGAAAACGCGCTGCCGACGTGGGAGTTGAGTGTTTGGTCAAAATAGCGCGGATCGATTTGTCGTTCCGTGACAATGTGTCGCGACAGATTCGGCAGATATCGTTCTTCGAGATAGGAAACAATTGCATCGCGATAGGGACTACCCGATTCGTTCCAGTCCACTTTCCCGCCAAGATGGGGAACCGGCGACAACACATACCACGCGTCGCAGCCGTCTGGAGCGAGCGAAGGATCAGTTGCTGTTGGGCGATGCAGGTAGAGCGAGAAGTCACGGGCGAGAATCTTTCGCGAGAACACGTCTTCTAGGAGCTCGCGGTAGCGCGGCCCCATCAGAATCTCGTGGTGTGCCACGTCGTCGTACTTCCGATCTGTTCCGAAATACATGACGAAGAGCGACATCGAATATTGCATGGATGTGAGTCGCTTGTCGGTGTTCCGCTTTCGTATCCCGGATGGAACGAGGTCCATGTAGGTGCGCGCAACTTCCGAATTGGCGACGACTGCGTCAACAGGAATTGTTTCTCCGGTCGCGAGCGTTACGCTCGTCGCTTTTCTCGAGTGAGGATGGACTTCGATCGAAGCGACTTCAGCAGACAGGCGCAACTTCCCGCCGATGTCGCCGAACAGGTTGACCATTGCGTTGAGAAGAGCGCCCGTACCGCCCATCGCGAACCACACACCCCATTTTTGCTCGAGCGTGTGGATCAAGGCGTAGATGGACGTCGTCTGGAACGGATTTCCTCCGACGAGGAGCGGGTGAAAACTGAAGACCTGTCGAAGGCGCGGGTCCGAAACGTATTCGTTCACGAACGATGCTACCGAACGGTTCGCGCGGAGGCGGGCGAGGTCGGGGAGCACGCGCATCATGTCCGACAAGTGACCGAATGGTTTGTCGATGAGTGCGAATCCTACGCGAAAGATTTCTTCTGCGGCTGATACGAACCGGAGATATCCGTCGACGTCAGACGTGTTGATCTCGCGAATCTGGCGCAGGATAGATTCACGGTCGCCGTTGTAGGAGAACACTGTTCCGTCCTCGAACCGAACGTTGTAATACGGATCGAGCGGAACCAGCGTCACGTAGTCGCCCAGTTTCTTCCCTGCGGCCGAGAACAGACCTTCAAACAGCGCGGGCGCCGTGATGATCGTTGGCCCGGCATCAAAAACAAATCCGTCCTGATTGAAGACACGCGCGCGCCCGCCGGGATCGGCGAGCTTCTCGAGCAGCGTTACGGTATGACCTTGCGCCTGCAGGCGTATGGCGGCCGCGAGCCCACCGAAGCCGCTACCGATTACGACTATTTTCAATTGTCGTTCAGGCTGGCTGACTTCGGCCCTTGAAGCGCCAGGCGTCCCAGAGAATTCCGACGCGGGCCATGTTTCCCACCGATGCGCGAATTGAGACCGAGTCGTAATTGATGTGCTCGAGCGCATCGAGGATTGCCGCGTAACCGATCGCGCAGGCGGCTGCGCATCTTTGCGAATCGGCGGACAACATCGATATCCCTGGCAGGGCGCGCTCATACAGCTTTCGTGCTCGCGCTATTTCGAATGTCATCAGGCGATTCCACCGTGGATCCCCAGCGAGTGACCGGCTCTCCAGAACTTCTTCGCGCTCGAGCGAATAGCGCTTCAACTCCTCGGTCGGCAGATAACAGCGTCCGTTGCGAGCGTCTTCGCCAACGTCGCGAAGAATGTTCGTGAGCTGCATCGCAACGCCAAGCGTTCGCGCGTGTCCCGTCGCGATCTCGAACTGCCTCGGGCCGCCGGGCACTCCAAAAACGTGCGCGCACATGACCCCGACCGTGCTTGCCACGCCCTCGCAATAGCTCTCGAGGCTGTCCCAGGTTTCGTAGGTCTCCGGCTCGACGTCGCGTGCGACCCCGTCGAGTAACTCGAACATCACGGCGCCGGGAATGGAAAACGCCCTCAGCGCCCAGCGCAGCTCACGAAATACCGGACCCCTCGGGCGGCCATCCAGGGCTTCCACGAGATCGCGGCGGTGACCCTGAAGCCTCCGGGCGACCGACTTGCTGTCGGACTGTCCTGCGCTGTCCACGATGTCGTCGGCTTCGCGACAGAAGGCGTAAAACGCGAAGGCGGCGCGTCGCTTTCTAACAGGAAGAAAATAGCTGGCGAGTGTAAATGTGCGGGCGTGCTTCCGCACGATGCGCTCGCATTGCAGTGCATCCGACCGGATCATGGAGGTCATACGATCAGACCGGTGAAACCGGATTTATCAAAGCCGGTCTCAGACTCTGTCCTCCAGGCCGTTGACGCCTGACATCGATGCGCACGACGCGCAGCAGTAGAAGGTCCCGTTTGCTTCGACACCGTGCCCGATGATGCGGCAATCGCAATGAGCGCAGTGAGGCGCAAGCGCGTGAATCGCGCACTCGAACGCATCGAAGGTATGCGTCTCGCCGCCCATGGTGACGGTGAACGACTTGTCGTAACTGTTCCCGCAAACTTCGCACTGTGCCATCGGAGCCTCGTTGTTCTGGTCAGGTGCATGACTGCGTATTTCGGGCCAACATGACGAATGAGCAATGTACCGCGGGCAGCATACCCGGGTATTTTGGTAGCATGTGCGGCCGATCAACATTACATGATGCGCCGGTGAGCATTCTCGGGAAATTGCATCTGCCCACGGTGCTGCCGGGATTCAGAGCGCGCTACAACATTGCTCCTTCTCAGGATCAGTGGACGGTGCTGCTCGATAGTTCCGGAACGCCGGTGACTCGCCAGCTCCGGTGGGGGCTCGTCCCTTCATGGGCCGAGGATCCATCAGTGGGTGCGCGCCTGGTCAACGCGCGATCAGACGCAGTCGCAATCAAGCCATCGTTTAAGGCCTCATTCAGAGCTCGGCGATGTGTCATACTTGCCGACGGCTTCTATGAGTGGGGTGGTGCAGGGAAGGCGAAGGTGCCGTTTTTCTTTCACCTCAAAGGCCATCGAGATTTCGCGCTCGCGGGATTGTGGGACCGGTGGGAGCGAGGCGGGGAGACGTTGGAGACGTGCACCATCATCACAACCGAGGCGAGCCCGTTTGCCGCCAGGGTACATCACCGGATGCCTGTCCTACTGAATTCGGAAAGTGCGGTCGAGTGGCTCGATTTAGCGACGAGGGCGTCCAGGCTGTTCGCTCATATGAGGCCGTACGAGCCGGACGACCTCATGAGCTATGAAGTTGGCGGCGTCGTCAACTCGACGGCCAACGACAGCGTCGAATGCATCGCTCCTGCTCCGCCCCCGCCAATGCCAATCGAGCTGTCATTGTTCGATTGGTGATTGCAGAATCGTGAAACGCGCATTCCATGCTCCAATGAATGGAGCATTGAGCCGACCCGCTGCGGCGAGGTGGCTGATTTATTCCGGCGTCGTGTACACGATCACGGCAATTGCGTATTTCGTCGTCCCTGTGTGGCGCCGGTTCTCCGAAGTTCTTCTCGGAACGACTCCGTTCCGACACGATAGCGTGTTAAACGCAGGTATCCTCGAGTGGGATTTTCGTGCACTCCTCGATCCGCAGCTTTCAGTCTTTGACTGGACAGCCGGTTTTCCTCTTTCGAATACGCTGGCCGGGACCGAACACCTGCTAGGCTGGCTGTTTTTCTACGGACCCCTGCGCGCCTCAGGCCTCTCAGTCGCCGGCTCGTACAACGTCGTGCTCATCCTTTCTTTCCTGATCAGCGCCATCGGAACGGCAATTCTTGCGCGTTGGCTCGGCGTCTCGCGAATCGGCGCCTTCCTGGCAGGTTTTGTGTTCGCGTTCTACCCGCTCCATATCGATCACGCGATTCATCTTCAAACGATGTCGGTTTGCTGGTCTCCGTTTGCGCTTCTTGGTCTTGAAATGACATTGAGCGAAAAAAGCGTGAGGGGCCCCGCGCTCCTTGGGACGAGTTTTATCGCGACCGCGCTTTGCGGGATGTATTTCGCAGTCTTCCTCACGCTCGTTCTCGCGCTTTATGTAATTGTCGCGTGGTGGATTGGCCGGTATCCTTTCAGATGGGAAACAGTAGGTCGCATCGCGGTTGCCGGCGTGGTCTCACTTGTTCTCCTGAGCCCGGTTTTGCTTCATTACTTTCAATACGCATCCGCGCACGGTGCCTACAAGCACCCGGCCGAGATGCTCATAAAATTCTCCTTCCCGCCAGTCGGCCTCTTACGTACGCCCAATTGGCTCTGGGTCTGGCAGCATACGCGTATCGCGACAGAGGCCATCGAGACGGGAGGATTTCCGGGTCTCATCGCTGTGTCGCTGGTGTTGCTAGCCTTGATAACTCGCCAGGCGGACCGCGGTGCACGAAGGATCAGGATTCAATTGCTGATCCCGGCCGTTGTCGCGTTTCTTCTCGCGCTTGGACCTGTTCTCACGTTGCATTCGAGCATCGCGTATGAACCATTGAGATGGCTGCCGATGCCCGGGCGAATCTGGCTGCTGTTTACCGCGATTCGATGGCCAACAAGAATGATTCTCTACACAGGATTGTTTGGCTCAGTGCTCGCGGGAATAGGGTTCGACCGCCTCGCCATGTTTTCACCTGGGCGCTGGCGAGCGATTTCGACGGTCGTTTTTCTGCTCGCTTGGCTCGAGCTTCGACCGGCGACCTGGTACTCGACTGAGTCTCTGGCCCTTGGCAATCCGATGGACATCTCCGATGCGTATCCGTTC
>JBDSBT010000171.1:0-4852 GCA_039921425.1 Gemmatimonadaceae bacterium
GCCGCCGTCTGGGAACGCGGATTTGGACGCCTCTCCTGGGGCGCCGCCAGCTCGGCCGTCGATGCAGAACACACCATCTACGACATCGCATCGCTCAGCAAAGTCGTCGGAACGACCACCGCGATCATGGTGCTCTACGACGAAAAGAAAATCGACCTCGACGCACCCATATTCCGTTACATCCCCGCATTCTCCGGCGGCCTGAAAGACCAGGTCACCGTTCGCGATCTTCTCACGCACCGCTCGGGTCTCCCGGCCGGACGCGACCTCTGGCGTAAGGCGCACAGCCCGCAGGAAGCGCGCGACATGGTGGTCTCGACACCGCTCGAGTACGCCCCCAACGGCGGTTACATCTACTCCGACCTTGGCGCCGACGTGCTCGGCATGATCGTCGAGGCAGTCTCGGGACAACGGCTGGACATCTTTCTAAACCGCCGAGTCTTTGGACCGCTTGGGATGAACGACACTGAGTATCGGCCCGCCGATTCGCTGCGTTATCGAATCGCCCCAACGGAAGTCCATCCTCCGCGCGGGTATCCCCTCCAGGGCGAAGTGCACGACGAAAACGCCTACGCCCTCGGCGGAATCGCCGGCCACGCCGGACTGTTCAGCACGGCTGCGGACCTTTCGGTCTTCGCGCAGATGATGCTGAACGGCGGAACGTACGACGGCACTCAGATTCTGTCGGACTCGACTGTCGCTCTCTTCACCCGCCGCACTGCCGGCCACCGCGCACTCGGCTGGGACACCGCGGACGGCGACTACGGCTCAGGCCGTTACCTCACCGAGCGCGCCTACGGGCACACCGGATACACTGGCACGTCGATCTGGATCGATCCAGATCGCGAGATGTTCGTCGTCCTGCTCACGAATCGCGTCCACGAGGCAAAAGCAGATCGTCCTGCCAGAGTCATCGCTGATGTGAGATCTGACTTGTCCGACGCCGCAGTGCTCGCGGTGATGGACGGCCCAACGCCCGTGCTCGCGATGCCCACTGCGTTCCGCGCCGACAGGGAGCTTGGCTGGATGCGTCCGCCGCCGGCCCCGGTTCGCTGCATCAAGTCGCGCACCGCCCGTGGCTCTCACACTAAGCGCGCCCGCGTTCGTTGCGTTTCCGTCAAGCGCTCGACACACAGGTCATCTTCAGCTCATAAGTCGTCGTCGAGTCGCCGCTCCACGTCCAAGGCGAAGCACTCGACGAGTTCGTCGAAGAGAGCCGTGAAAAAATCCAGCTCGAAGACTTCGCACGGCAAAAAGCGAAGCTAGTATTCAGGGTATGACTGACAACGTTGAAGCAGCAGGCGAGCAGGCGCCCACGACGACTGGCGTCGTCAGCGAGGATCAGGTCAAGCTCGCGCTTCGCAGAGTGAAGGACCCTGATCTCAATCTGAACATCCTCGACCTTGGCCTTGTTTACGGCATTGCTGTCGATGGCACGAAAGTGAAAGTCGATATGACACTCACTTCTCCAGGGTGCCCCTCCGGCCCTGAAATCATGGGCGATGCTGAACAGCAGATAAAAGCGCTTCCCGGTGTTGAGGAGGTTGTCATGAACCTCGTGTGGAGTCCGTTCTGGACCCCCGAGAAGATGGAGCCCAGAGTTCGCGCCTACCTCGGGTTCTAAATACTACCAGAACTGCGTTACCCGGTTTCGGGTACCCGGTACCCGGTGAACTTCCGGTATCCGGTACCTCAGTGAGAATCGGATTCGTTGCGCCCGGTTCCGATGATGTGCATTTGTGGGCTTCGCGCGAATGCTTCGGAAATGGCGGACTTCAAGAATCTCAGAGTGTGGCACGCTGCGCAACAACTGGCGCTTGACGCCCATCGGATTTCAACGAAGCTGCGCGGGCCCGGCACTTCTGTGTTCAGAGATCAACTTGTGCGGGCGTCCCTCTCCATTCCGATTAACATCGTCGAAGGCAGCGCACACACGAGTCCCAGGGAATTTCTCCGTTTCCTCGGCTACGCCCTCGCATCAACGTCCGAAGTGGAGGGCCATACGAGATTGGCAGCAGGCCTTCAATTGATCTCCGAGCGAGACTCAGAGTGCCTGCTAATTCACGTTGAGACCGTCAGGAAGATGTTGCATGGCTTAACGCAGCGGGTGAAAGCCCGCACGCTGTAGCCGCATACCGGAAGTTCACCGGCTAACGAAGTTCTGGTTCTACTTCGGTGCAGACCGATACCGATCGATGAATTCGGTAACCGCCGCCGGCAGGAAAAAATTGTCGGCAATAGCAGCAACCTCCTCAGACTCCAATCATCTTCCAGCTGCGCAAGCTCGCCTTCCATAGCAGCGCGCTCGGTCTCTTCATGAGCGGCCATCTCGAACGCAAGCCGCATGTGCCCGGGATATTCGGGCAAGCCCGTATAGTGCCAGCCTTTGCTCTCGCCAAACTTGAGAACCTTGGTGAAGTAGCGATCAGCTGAGCCGGCGATCTCGATTTCGCGCACCGCGAGAAGGACGTCCGACGGCGAGCCGCCCTGAGCGTTGATCGCGGGTGCAATCAAGTGTGCAGTATGCACGGCATCGCGCCCGTGATAATCAAGGAACTTTCCGTCCAGAGCGAAGCGAAGGCCCCATCCCTGTTCGGCATCGCTGGAAATGATGCGAATACCGATTCTGTCGTGCTTCCACATTCTGCGGCCAAAGCCTGCTTCTGCTCGTCGGGTAACGATCCTTTGCGCTCGGCGAATCTCTGACTGCTTCATCACTCCACCGATGACAAGCGATATTACACTCGGCATAAGGGGGCTGAGCGGACCGCCGATGAAGGCTAGTCCAATGTAGGAAGCCAGGCCGAAGGCGAATAACCCTTGTGTGTGCCGGCGACGCTGCTTGAAATGCCGCCCGTATCGCCACGCTGCGAACTCCGGCCGAAGCGGCTGTCCAATGCGAATGAGATCGGTGCCTTCCTTGATTCTTCCGAGCCCTATCTGTTCGGTAGACGATCGTTTGATCGTGTCCCGATAATGCCGCTCGCATTCCTCTATGGCTTCCCACCGCTCTTCGAGCGGCGTGAGATTCCACCGGCCGCACTTCGAGCAGACAACCCAGAGCCGCCCCTTCGCGCCATCAAACGCAAGCCGCCGCCCTACCGGAAAGTGTTCAACAGCTTCGTTCTTCCCGAGCGCGGAGTGACAGAAGATGCAGGTGGAATACAATCAGAGTTCTGCGAAGGTCAAAGAGAGTGAAGCGCAGTAATCGGACACCTTCAGTTCACCGGGTACCGGGTACCCGACACCGGGTAACGCAGCTCTGGTTCTAGCCGTTGAGAGCCGAGATAAAATCGCCTCCCATCTCGGAAATCTGCCACTTACGAAGCCCCGGAATATCGTCAAGATCGCCCAGCTTCTCCGGACGCTTCCTCGCAATCGACTCGAGACGCTCGCGTGAGCAGAGGACTCCAGGATCGAGCGACAATCTCGTGGCGGCAGCGTCGCGCACTGACTTGAGCTTCGCGACACGCGCGTCGAAATCCTCTTCACGATCCCACTTCGGAGCGCGCGGAAATCTCGGGAGGTTCTCTTCCGGTTCTTCGAGCCCGCGGGTGATCGCTGCCAGAATCGCAGAAGCACCACGCTCGAGAACTCCGCGCGGCATTCCCTTCATCGTGGAGAGCTCTCTCGCAGTTTTTGGCGCTGTACGCGCTATGTCGAGGAGGACTTCGTTACCCATTACTCGAAAGGTCGCGCGATCCAGTTCCTTCGCGACAGAATCACGCCACGGAACCAGCTCCCGAAGCAGCGCGAGCTCTCGGCGCGTAAGATCACGGGCTCCCTTGATGCGAAGGAATGCGCCCGATCCGTCATCCTCTTCCCACTTCGTTCCTTCGAGCCGCTGGAATTCCTCCTCTGCCCATTCCCATCGGCCGAGCTTGTCGAGCTTCGACTTGAGCTGATCCCGGAGATCCAGTAAATATCGAGTATCCTGCGCAGCGTAGTCGAGCATTCCCTGCGTGAGCGGTCGAAGCGACCAATCCGCGCGCTGATGCTTCTTGTCGAGCTTCACGTCGAAGAACTGCTCGAGCAAGGCGGCGAGACCAAACGCCTTGATGCCGAGCAGCTGCGCTGCGATGCGCGTGTCGAAGATGTGATTGACGTGCCAGCCGTAATCCTGGTGAAGCAGCCTCAGGTCGTAGTCGGCATCGTGAAACACGACTTCGACATTCTTGTCCTCGAGAATCTCGCCGAGTCCTTGCGGCATTCCGATCGGGAGCGGATCGATGATGGCGCTTCGGTCGCGCGTCGAAAGCTGCAGGAGATAGATTCGATCGATGAACCGATGGAAGCTTGCGCCTTCAGTGTCGACGGCAATTTCGCGGATTCCCGAAATGTCCGTTAAGAAATCGTCCGAGCCCTGCTGCGTGTCGATATATAGAAGGGGCTCGGAGGCCGTTGTGCTCATCTTCCCAATCTAGCGGGTCGGGTTTTGACCCGAAATAACCATTTGTTTCCGGGTATACTCTCGGTTTGGCCGTCCAAACTCGCGGAAATCGAGCCATGAGCGACAGTTTGCCGCTCTTCGACCGCTTCCCCAGGCTTGCGTCGATCCCGAGAATAGAGTTGTGCGATCTGCCGTCACCAGTCCATCGCCTGGAACACCATTCCATTCCGGGAGAGCTCTGGATCAAGCGCGACGACCTCAACTCCCCCACCCTCGGCGGCAACAAAGCCCGGGCGCTCGAATTTTTGCTTGGCGGACTCGAGCCGGGAGACACCGTAATAGCAGTCGGCGGCGCCGGATCAACTCACATCCTCTCCACCGCGCATTACGCCAAGTCGCTCGGCGCAAAGACAATCGCAATGCGATGGACTCACGACATGAATGCTGTTGCGCAAAGTGTGT
>JBDSBT010000172.1:0-5860 GCA_039921425.1 Gemmatimonadaceae bacterium
CTGCAGTCACGATTGGGATTCTGATGACCATGGCTGGCGCGTCGGCCGCGCAGACGCAGATGTCGTCTGGCACAAGGTTCATGATCGGTCCGTTTGTCGGTGTGAACTACACTACGCTTAGCAGATCCGAAGTGCAGGACGCCAGTTATCGTACCGGTTTCGCGGCCGGAGGGCAGCTTCAGGCAGATTTTTCTGACGGCCTGTTCTTTCGCACCGCGCTACTCTATTCGCAACGTGGCGCCGAGGCGACGGTCGATGCAACCAAGGTGACGCTCAAGGAAAGCTACGTCGAAGTTCCGTTACTGCTCGGATACTCGTTTGCGATGGCGAACTCAAGCACAAAACCGTTCATCATGGCTGGCGGACAAGTCGGCGCCAAAGTTTCATGTGACCTGCGCGGCACACAAGCGGGAACGACGCTCAAGTTCAAATGCGACGATCCTGATGTTGACATCCAGCCAAAAACCTTCGACTACGGCGCGGTCGGCGGCGCCGGCGTGATGTTTTCCGCTGCCGGAGGTACGATGTCGATCGACGCGCGTTACTATCTTGGCCTGGCTGACGTAACAGAAACGAGCAATGGAAAACATCGCGGATTCACGGCTGGCATTGCTTACATGATCCCAATCGGACACTGACGCGCAAGCGCCGGTTCGTTCAGCCACTCGCGACTGGATGAACCGGTGCCTTGAAGACGATCAGCTTTCCACCGTCCGAGCCGGCCCCTGCGTCCGTGTGGGGAGCGAACACGGAAAGTGTCGAGAAAATAGCGGTCGGATCAGACAGGCTTGACTTCAAAACCCAAGGTCCCTCCCAATATTCACATCACGGTGCGATTTTCCGAATCCTCACCACGCCCCGGAACACCGAATACCGTGACAGCAACACCAACGGACTTAGTCACAAAACTCGACCCCACAGAGCTGGAGGTTTCCAGGATCCGCGCCTTGCGAGGCCCGAACTACTGGCGCCTCGCTCCGGTCATCGCATGCGACGTTCGCCTTGGGTCGCTCGAAAACGTCACTTCGACCCAAATACCAGGTCTCGTTCAGAGATTGGTCGAGGCGATTCCAAGCCTCCACCTCCATAAGTGCACTCGCGGCCACGCGGGAGGATTCGTTGAGCGGCTCACCGAAGGCACTCACATCCCGCACATCCTCGAGCACCTCGCTCTCGAGCTCCAGTCGCTGATCGGCAACGAAGTCGCCTTCGGCCGCGTCGTTCCATCCGGCGATGAAGGCGTGTGGTGGTGCATCGTCGAATATCAGGAAGAGCAGGTCGGATTGAGAGCGATGAAGGACGCGGTCCGCATCATCAAATCCTGCATCGCGAATGAAGACTTCGATATCGGCGAGATCGTAGACGATCTCCTCTCGCTGTTCGAGTCTTCGCGTCTCGGCCCGTCAACCGGCGCGATCGTCGAAGAAGCACGTCGTCGCGGAATTCCTGTTCGCCGCCTCAACAACTACTCGCTGGTTCAGCTCGGGCTCGGCCGCAACCTCCACCGCATTCAGGCCACGCTCACCGACAAGACAAGCGCCATCGGGGTCGAGATTGCGCAGGACAAGGACGATACGAAGCGCGTTCTCGAGAACATTGGACTTCCTGTTCCTAAAGGAGATGTCGCACGCACGATTGAAGGCGCACTTGAAATCGCGGATGACATCGGCTACCCGGTAATTCTTAAGCCGCTCGCCGCAAACCACGGCCGTGGAATTTCCGGCCGCATCGGCGACGCCGATCAGCTCCGCGCCGCGTGGGCGTACTCGTCTTCATACGGTAGTCGCATCGTCGTCGAGCAGTTCGCCGAGGGTCACGACCACCGCGTCCTCGTCGTGAACGGAAAGGTCGTTGCGGCAGCCGAGCGCGTCCCGGCGCACGTGATCGGAGATGGAAAGCTCGCGATCAGGCAGCTCATCGAGATCGGCAACCGGGACACGCGTCGTGGCGTCGGTCATACCAAGAGCCTGACGCGTCTGCCGATGGACAAGGGCACTGAAGATCACCTTGCGATCACCAGCCGAACTCTCGATTCGGTTCCGACAGAAGGTGAGTTCGTCGGACTGCGTCCAACAGCAAATCTTTCAACTGGCGGTACATCCATCGATCGTACCGACGAGATGCATCCGGACAACATCACCGCCTGCGAAATGGCGGCTGGTGTCATCGGCCTCGACATCGCAGGCATCGACGTGCTCACGCCAGACATCTCGATTCCATTCCGAGAGAACAAGAGCGTCATCATCGAAGTGAACGCCGGCCCTGGCATTCGCATGCATACGCATCCGGCCGAGGGGCAGCCGCGAAACGTTGGCGCGCCGATCATCGACATGCTGTATCCGCCAGGATCGGAGTCGACGATTCCGGTCATTGCCGTCACCGGCACGAACGGCAAGACGACTACAACGCGTCTCATCGCGCATCTCTTTCGTGTGAGCGAAAACGTCGTCGGATTCACCACGACTGACGGCACGTACCTCGGCAGCCGCATGGTGATCGAGGGAGACATGACCGGGCCGTTCTCCGCTAACATCATCCTCTCGAACCCAACTGTCGACATTGCGGTTCTCGAGACGGCGCGCGGCGGAATTCTGCGCGCCGGGCTGGGCTTCGACGAGGCGGATGTGGGCGTCGTACTAAACGTAACGGCGGATCATCTCGGTCTTCGCGGAATCAACACCGTCGAGCAGCTCGCCGAAGTGAAGAGCGTCATTCCTGCGGTCGTGAAGCGCGAAGGACATGCGATTCTAAACGCGGATGATCCGCTGGTCTACGCGATGCGCGACAAGACGCCGGGCGACGTCGTTCTGTTCTCGACGAAGCCTGAAGGGGAGAGTCCTGAGTTCGAGCTGCACCTGTCGCGCAGCGGAATCGGTGCGCGGATAGAAAAGGATACGTTCGTAATTCGGCGCGGGAAACTAAAAATCCCGATCGCGACGGTGCGCGATGTTCCATTGATGATGGGCGGAGCCGCGCGATTCCAGCGGGAGAACATCCTCGCAGCGATTCTCGCAGCATATGTGCAAGGCATGCGCTACGACGACATTCGCGCTGGCTTGCTGTCGTTCTTCCCCTCGCCCTCTCTCACACCGGGCCGGCTCAATCTGCTCAGATTCGGCAAGGGACGGGTTCTCGTCGACTACGCGCACAACGCGGCGGCGATTGCCGGCCTCATGGAATTCGTCCACGGGCTTGACGCAAATCATCGAATCGGGATTCTTACGGCTCCCGGTGATCGACGCGACGAAGATCTGCGGGCTGCCGGGCGTCTTTCGGCGTCGCTCGACAGGGTCATTGTTCGCGAAGACAAGTACCGCCGCGGGCGCGCTGTTGGCGATACGGCGCGACTGATCGTCGAAGGCCTGCACGAAGGCGGAATGACCGACGACCGAATAGAGATTGTATTCGACGAGCACGAGGCGCTGGCGAAGGCACTGAACGACATGCAGGACAACGATCTCGTCTTCGTCCTTGCCGACGACGTTCCAGCGGTGCTCGAACAGCTCCGAGAGATGTCAGCCGAGCAGTCACACTAGCGAATGACAGACGCGCGAAATTTGGATCCTGCGGTCGAGATTCGAATGACTACGCTACATGCGACTCGTGGGGCGAATTTCTGGTCAACGCGTCCGGTAATGAGAATGGATCTGGTCGTCGGTGCCTACGAGGACATCTCGTCGGCTGATGTTCCGGGCTTCACCGAAGCGCTTGTCGCCGCGATGCCAGGACTCGAGGAACACCGCTGCAGCATCGGCGAGCGAGGCGGTTTCATCATTCGTCTTCGCGATGGCACGTATGCACCGCACATCGTCGAGCATATCGCACTCGAGCTGCAAACGATGGTCGGCTATGAGGTGGGCTACGGACGGACTCGCGGCGGTGACAATGACGGCGAGTACACCCTGGTCTTTGAACATCTGCACGAACGCGTTGGTCTTCGCGCTGCGGCTCTGGCATTGGAAACCGTCCAGCACGCGTTTGCCGGAACTCTCAACAGCGTCGATCATGCGGTGGCCGAGCTATCCGCGCTGGCTTCGACTCCTGACGTGCCGAAGCTCCAACAGCATGTGCTATGCGGTATCACCGGTGGCTCCGACCGTTCGGCGACACGCGACGAAATCGTTCGTCGTGGTTTCGGCAGTAACGCTTTGATCGTCGACGTCTCGCCGGTATTTCTTCTTCAGGCAGGGCTTCCGTACTCTCGGTCGGACATTGCGATCGTGATGGACATTAATCTCACCGACGTTCCCGAGCGATATCGCGAAGAAGAGCGCGCGCAGCGGTTGATGGCGACCGTTGCCGACGCAGTAGCCCGCAACGGAATCGTGATCGTTCCCGCGAAGGAATGGGAGCTTCAGGACAAGGTCCGCGCGGCGGGATGCCGAGTTGCGATCTTTGCCTCTGATTCAGACGTAACGCGCCGCGATAGAAAAGTCGCGCGAGCTGTCGCGATGGTCGTCGATGGTCGCATCACCGTTGAGGCGAGGCGGAAAACGGATGATCTTGGCCCGGTTCGTGACGATGCTCCAGTCGCGGCGCAGGTTGCCGGCGCTCTCGCTGCATACACGCTCAACGAGCTTCAGCCGCACACACCGGCTGCCGCGCCAATTCAGGGGCAGGTTTCACAATAAATCCGAAGACTTCAGGCGCCAACCCTATCCCGATTCGCGCTTCGTTCGACTCCAGCGAAACCGAGCTTATCCCGCCGACAATCCGAGCGGGCACTCTTGTCCTCATCGGCGGCGCATGCACTGCGGCTGGGGACGCACTTGGCGCATTCGTGAAGCTTGCCAGCTTGTCGAAAGGCGGCCCGATCGCCGGCATCACGTCTGCATCTCAGGACGTTCGAGGAAGCGCGAAGCATTGGGAGATTGACTTCGAGACTGCGGAGGCCGGCGATGCTGTCTTTCCGATCATCGAGACTCGCGAAGATGCCTGCAATCGCGAGACAGCACGGATGGTTGCAAAGGCGCGCGGCGTTTTTCTCGGCGGTGGAAATCAGATCAAGCTCATAACTCTTCTGAGCGGAACGCCGGTCGGTGATGCGATCTGGGATAACTACGTGAGCGGCGGAGTCGTCTGCGGTACGAGTGCAGGAGCCGCTGCGCTCACCGAGCTGACTCTTGCCGGCAATGAAGTCGACGAAGACGGAAACCTCGTCGAGCAGTACATCGGACCTGGACTTGGTCTGCTCGATTTCAAGACACTCGTAGATACACATTTTTCACAGCGACGCCGGCTGTATCGATTGTTCGTCGCGATTGCCGGCTATCCCGACATCATGGGCCTTGGCATCGATGAGGATACTGCGCTTGTCGTCCGTGGAGAAATCGGAAAAGTTGCCGGCAAAGGCGGCGTCACGTTCGTCGATGGCCGAACAGTAAAGTTCGACAACTCCGAGGAAGTGACGAAAGGCCGTCAGCTTACGCTAAGTTCCTTGCGCGTCGGAATGGTCGGAACCGGTTATACCTTCAACCTCAGACTCCGCGAGCTCGAAGCCGTACTGGAGAGAAAGATGCCTCACCCGCTGAGCGCGGCTAACGGGTAGCTACTCGTAGAGGTTCTCGAGATCGGCCGACCCCAGCTCAGTCAAAAACGAAGCGATGTTGTCGGTGACCGCTTCGAGGTGCTTTTCTCCACTCTCACTATTTGCTTCAGCTGGATTTCCTGACCCGGTGTCGTCTGTGACCTGAGCCCATGTCCTTGGTGCCCACGCCAGCCCGTTGCGAAGTCCTTTTAGCTTGAACTTTCGAGCGCGGCCGTCGCCCGCATCGGAAAGCGGGAGCACGAGCTCCGGGGCGATGTGCATCATCACGCTCGTCTCGAGCTCGCCGGCGTGATCACCCGGTTCATGGTAGAA
>JBDSBT010000173.1:0-4845 GCA_039921425.1 Gemmatimonadaceae bacterium
GTAGTTCCCCACAAAAACCAAAGAGCCAATATCTCGAGCCTGAAAGCCTGTTCCGTTTCTAATCCGTTCCCCCATCTGTCCAGTCCGTTACCTGGAGCCAGTCGATCGAGATAGCTCGGAGGTTCCGAAATGACACGCCACCGCGCGACAACCATATCTTGAACCGATGAGACGCACGACTCTCGCCCTGGCAACGCTGCTGATCGGGGGATGCGCTTTCCCGCAAGCGGCACCACCACCGGCGCCTGATACGGGAACCGGTCAGCTCGTCCCCGAATCGATCTCCGACGAAGACGAGTCCTATTTCCTCGACTATCAACTCATGGTCCCGGTGGACGGTGTCACACCAGCGCAACTCAGAGATACTTTCAATGAAGCAAGAGACGTCGGACGAACTCACCGCGCGACAGACATACTCGCACCACGCGGAACCCCAGTCGTTGCAGCCATCTCCGGCGAGGTCGCCAGGATGTCCCAAAACGCACTCGGCGGCATAACCGTGTACCTCATCGACTCAGACCGGCGATACGTTTACTACTACGCCCACCTGGACCACTACTCCGACCAGGTCACACAAGGGCTGCAAGTCCAGGAAGGCGACGTCATCGGCTACGTTGGAACGAGTGGCAACGCTCCTCCAGATACACCTCATCTCCACTTCCAGGCGATGCGCATTAACGCCGGCCAGCACGGCTGGTGGAACGGCACACCTGTTGACGTTAGGGCTTTCATGACCAGAACAGGAAAGGCACGCGAATGAAAGGAACCGAGCGCGCAGCACTCCGCGCCGAAGCACATCACCTAAGCCCGACGGTCCACGTCGGGCAGCACGGCCTGTCGCCGACGCTGATTGCATCACTCGACGACACTCTTCGCACCCACGAGCTCGTCAAGGTGAAGCTCGGGAAGAACGCAGACCTCAAGGCAAAGGATGCCGCGGGGCAGCTTGCTGGTGCCACCAAATCCGAGGTCATCCAGGTAATCGGCCACACCGCGACGTTCTACAGAGAGAACCCCGACCTCAAGAAAAAGAAGGGTGATCTCCCTCCCTGGCGCCGATAGTCAACACACTTCGCGGATCCAACGTATGTAAATAGAAGGAGTCGAGGCC
Organism: Gemmatimonadaceae bacterium; assembly: GCA_039921425.1. GTDB lineage: Bacteria > Gemmatimonadota > Gemmatimonadetes > Gemmatimonadales > Gemmatimonadaceae > UBA4720. Next base: position 1,112 of record JBDSBT010000173.1, read on the forward strand.
ACAGGCTTCGATTCTGTCCGCAGACTCCAAATTTGCCAGAATGTCACCTCGCCCACGCCGCCTTCCCGACTCGGCAATTCTCGACGCTGCCGCCAAAGTCGTCAACCGCACCGGACCCGAAAGATTCACACTTGCCGATGTCGGTGGGGAAGTGGGACTCTCTGCCGCAACGCTCGTTCAGCGGTTTGGATCGAAACGAGCGCTGCTCCTGGCAATGCTCGAGCAGACGATCAGCCTTCTTGACGAAAACTTCGAAGCTGCATTTGCGAATACCGGGTCTCCGCTCGAAGGGCTCTACGCGGCGGCGGTCGGACGCACGTCACAGTTCGACGCGCCAGAGAGTCTCGCGAATCGCCTGGCGTTCGTGCTTCTGGAGATGAACGACCCGGAGTTTCACTCCCTCGCGGTGGAGAGTTCGAGGAAGGCGGTGAACGCGTACAAGATCATGCTCGACAATGCGTCCGACGTTGGCGAGCTATCGAACGCTGGTGCCGACACTCAGGCGCTGGCCGAATCGATCCACGCGATGACCCTTGGCTCCCTGATGATGTGGGCAATTACACGAGAGGGGGACAGGCCACCCACCCGGCGCGATCTGGACAATCTCCTCCGCCCGTTCAAGAGCGCGCCAAACCGCGCGGCCGCCACCCGCGACACGCATGGGCCGAAGCTCAAAGCCTCGGCCCCTGCTTGCTGACTAGTAGCGCAAATAAGTCAGAGTGAGTCCCTGGTCTTCGATCACCAGGCGACCGTTAGTGTAGCTGCCATAGTATCTGCGTCCACCCGTCTCGCGGAACGTGACGTCGCCGTTGTACTCGTCGTAGTATCCACGGCTCGACGTCCCTGAAGTGACAGATCTGCCGTTCGTCGTCTGGCGAATAATTCCCGCCTCGGAATAGCTGCCGTCGCTTTCGAGCGTGAAATTCGCGCTCAGGATTTCCTCCGAGTAACCGGGCTCCTGATAGACGAGTGCCGGGGGCTGGGTTCCGTTAATCGATCTCAGCTCGTACGTCCCGACGACCCTATCGCCGGAAATCGCGTCTATCGCGCTACAGCCGGAAATAACGAACAGGGACGCGAGGGCTAAGCCCAATGTCCACGCTTTCTTCATTGTTGGTCTCCTTGTCTATGATTGCAGGCCCGGTGCACCCCATGGCGCGACTCCTCCAAAGGCCGATTTCGTGGATACACCGGAACCGCCGGATTGTTTGCTGGCGGTCCCCACCCAGGGGCCTATCTTGAGACACCGACAAAGGAGACATTGTGTGGGAGCAGCAGTAGCCATTGCGGTGATGCGGCGGAAGGAAGAAGAAATCCGGACCGAGTTTTTTCGGGCGGGCGCGACGACGGCCTTAAACGCCCGGTCTTTGGCCGACATGGGCCTTGAAGAAAACCGGGCGCTCAAGCGGCTGGTCAGGCGGTCATGCGTCCGGGAAGCGTCGCCGGGGCTCTTCTATTTAGACGAGGAAGTCTTCCAGTCTGTTCGCTCGATGCGTCGCAGAACGGCGCTCATCATGCTTGTGACGATCCTGCTGCTGTCCGCTCTGGTAATGTACGGAGTGGTCACGTTCAACTAGCGTCCGCGGCGGTTGATATTAGGCCTGTGCGGCCTATTTTTCGCTTACTGAGTTGGATTCCCCGAGCCCCAGAAATGCCCTACGTAATCACCGAAGCCTGCAAGGACACGAAGGATAGAGCGTGTGTTGATGTGTGTCCCGTCGACTGCATTTACGAGGGGCCTGAGCAACTGTACATCCACCCCGACGAGTGCATCGATTGCGGGGCGTGCGAACCCGAGTGTCCGGTGACGGCGATCTTTCCAGAAGAGGATGTACCCGCGAACCTCATCCAGTTTGTGCAGATCAACAAGGACGTTTTCAAGTCGGCTGATCCGCCGGGGAAGCCAAACCGCTAAACCCGGACGATCTGGGTTCCATGTCAGTTATCGGTTGAAGTACCAATCCTTCCCCACAAAAAGCCCGATTAGCACGAAGTACTGAAGGAAGGTAGACATCTCGGATCGCCAAGCCTCCTTCCAGTCGTGCTCGCCGGTCTCCGGCTCCTTGGGCCTGGTTGGAATCCAGCGCGGAACGTGGTTCTTGTAATCGAGATACTCCCGCCCGAACGTCGACTCGAGAACTCCCTCCTCGTACCGAACGATAAAGCTGTACTCCGTCCCGAATAGCAGCACCGCTACGGGCAGGAACCACATCACTCCCGAGATTACACAGAAACCGATCCACACCAGGAAATTTCCGTTATAGAGCGGATTCCGGCTCCACGAGAAAATTCCATAGGTCACCAGGCGATGAACGTTTCTCGATCTACGTCGCGTCGTCGTTCCCGCCGCAGCGACTCCGGCAAGACGGAAAGCTTCACCAAGTGCGATCAGAAATGCGCCGACGATCCATCGGTTCGGTGACGTATCCCCCGGAGCCAGAAGCGGAATTCCAAGAAAAAGAATGGGCAGCCATCCGCGATTTTTGAACAACACAGCGCCAATTCGCGCCGACGGCGTGAGCTCGGCCGCACTGATCTCGCGCTGGACGTCGGGCGTCTGAATCGCGGCCTGCGTATCGACGGGAGTTGTCACGCGGTTTCGTCGAACGGTGGAAAAATCGAGCGCCACTCTTCAGGGACCAGCGTCGGGCGACCGTCGGTGTTGAGCGTGACGTACACGACTTTGAGCTCGACAACCTGCTCATCACGTTGATTCGTCGCGATCTGCTTCACCGTGAAGCTCGTCTTTCCGGTTGCGAACAATCCTGTCTTCACGATGAAGTCGTCGCCGGGACGGACAGGCACGCTGTATGACGCGTCGATGTGTCGAACCACGGCCCACTGGGCTCGGCGAACGTAGTCGGCGAACGACAATGTTTTCTCGAGCGCGGCCCATCGCGCGCGCTCGAGGAGCGCCAGGATCACCGCATGGTTTACATGGCCCGCGGAATCGCAGTCGCTTGGGTAGATATGGATCTTCAGTTCGTCAGGCATCGTGCGTCAAAAGTTAACCAGAAAAGAACGGGACCTCTCGCCGATAGGCATTCCGAAAGCGCGGCGACCCATGCTTTTGCGCTGTAGGTGTCGTCGAGCCGGATTCGTGCCGCCTCTCTCAGAATGGTCCCGGCGCCGTCGGCCTCCGGAAGTGGGCGACCGTACGCGCCCCCGTAAACGTCCTGGACGATCCTGAATTTTGACTTGTTTACGGCGGGAATTTTCTCGCCGGTGAGCCGCTCGATGAAACCCGCTGTTTTCCGCGCCAGCCTGAGCACCCGGGAGCGATTCACCACGGCGCGTGGACCGACTCTCGCTCCTACGATTTCAATCGGCAAGCCGGCAATCGCAAAGCCCGTGAGAAGTCCGGCGGTCGTGCCTCCGCTGCCGAGCGGGAGGACAATTTTTTCAGGCATCGGAAGAAGTCTGGCGCGAATCTGCTCATTGAGCTCGAGCGCCGCGTTCACGTGGCCCAGGATGCCGAGTGGTGAGCTGCCGCCGATGGGGATGTAGCGGGCGCGGGTGGTCCAGCTTCGGTATCGAGCGATTGTGAGCGCGACGATCGTGCTGCGTTGGATTTGTGCTCCGGGCACCATCTCTTCTATTGAAGAAGACACACTTTGCGCAACAGCATTCATGTCGTGAGTCCATCGCATTGCGATTGTCTTTGCGCCGAGCGACTTGGCGTAATGCGCGGTGGAGAGGATGTGAGTTGATCCGGCGCCGCCGACTGCTATTAC
>JBDSBT010000174.1:0-7395 GCA_039921425.1 Gemmatimonadaceae bacterium
GGCATGGAATCGAGCTCGAGAGTTTCCCCGACGGCGTTCCCGGGTGGAGCGGTTCGCCCGGGCGGATCATGCCGCCGATTGCGCCGAAGGATTCATTCATCGCCGAGTTCGTGCCGCCGCGCGCGGGAACGTTCATCTATCACACGCACAACAACGACCAGTTGCAAATGGGGTCGGGGCTGTACGGCGCACTGATCGTCGTTCCACCAGACAAACCATATGACGCTGTAACCAACAAGCTCATCATCGTCGGCGGGGCGGGCCCGGCCGACTCGATGCCCGATGGCCAGTCGCCGGGATACGTAAACGGCAGTAACAGCCCGCCACCGATCGATCTCAAGGCCGGAACCACGTACCGGTTGCGATTCATTAACATCAATCCTGACTGGCGAGTACTGTTCGCGATCCTGAGCGAGGCGGGCTACGCGACGTGGCGACCAATCGCGGTCGACGGAGCGGATTTACCCGTATCTCAGCGAATCAACCGTCCCGCACAATTTCTGACGGGGCCCGGCATGACGGCCGACTTCGAATACACGCCGACAACTCCGGGTGATCTCAGACTAGAGATAAAAACCATGCTCGCAGGGTGGATAATTCCCGTGCAGTTGCGAGTCAGGTAGAAGCTTAACGCGACATTCCAGGTGCGTTCACTGGTGAAGCTCCATTCGCGGCCGACGTCACGTAGAAACGTGCGCGCTCGCTTAACAACTCCTTCCGGCGAGGAACCAGCATCGCGTGAACGTGGACGTCTTGAAGAACGATAAAAGCAACGTCCCTACCTTCGCTCTCCCGAGCGCCGAAGGATGCGTCCCATCTGGCCCGAAATCATCACGGATCCACGTGAGTCCGTCAGAACGGGCAACCGTCCCATTCGCCCACGCATATGGCCCCCACGCGATCCACGGCGCAACCGCACCGTAGTCCAGATCCCCAGCACGCACGTCCACCACTCGGCCACTCTGAGCCTGATCGATCTGCGCCTGAATGAGCCATTTCACCGCAAACCCTGACTCGTACGCAAATGGCTCGGGGTTCAGACGACCCGTCGAATACCCTCCGTACGTCCGCGTGCCAAGAAATACCTGCCGCAGGTTTGGATATCGCACGCGTAACGCGCGCACGATGTCGCCGAGTCTCCTCTCGAGCACATACGCATCGGCGGCGGCATCCGGCAATGACACCGTCGGATTCGCATCTGCCTCCTTGAGCCATACAATCTGAACCTGCTTCTCCCTGACGCCGAGCTGCGCGAGCCGTTGATCGCGAACAACATTGAATGTCGGCGCCGTCGGAGAATTCCAGTCCGACGCATCCTCACCGCCCTGCGCACCGTTCACGATCACGAGACTCGAATGATTCACCGCATTATCGGACGCGGAAACGCCCATAAAGGTCTCGGGAAAACAACTCGTCGTGCCATTCGCCGCGCAGAACTCTTGCGATGTGTTGGACATTCCGATCGACACGAGAACAATCTTTCCACTTGCGCTCGGATTTCCGTTTGCATCGAGCGGCTTGATGAGCGCTGCTCTGCGTGCACCTTCCGCCGCGTGCGGCGAAGGCTCGACATCGCTTCCATTTGGGTACAGTCCGCCGGGGAAGCCCAGGTAGGCGCCCGAAGTCAGGTCAGTGAGGGCGACCTTAACGCTGTCGATTGGCGTGCCGACAACGCCTGGCTGGGTGGCTGTCCCGCTTCCGCATCCGAGCATAGCGGATATCGCGACGAACGAAATCAGAGCGGCTGGGCCTTTCCTCAAACCTGAACCTCTAGCTTTTCATGTAGATATATTGACGCTATGTCTACTCCGATGTTAAGGCAACATGTGAGCCGTGGGCATTCCTGCAAGTAAAATTACAGATAAACGCGCGCTGATGTTCATTCTTCCGTTCATTCTCGCCTTTCTTGGCACGCCCGCTCTAACGCAACCCGCGACAACGTTGCAGCCGAGGCACGACTGTCCAACGGAAGATGCGCCGCTACGCCAGGAATGCTGGGGACTTGGCGTTCCGGAAAATCGAAGTGTGGCCGCCGGCCGAGTCATCAACCTTCGCATCACACGCCTTACTGCGAAGAATCCCGGCCGACGCGCAATCTTCATCTTCCAGGGAGGCCCCGGTCAAGCCGCAACGACACTTGCGTCCTTCTACGCGCGGATCTATTCGGCCGCTCGAGAGACGCATGACATCGTCCTCATAGATCAGCGCGGAACAGGCGGGTCGAACGCGCTCAACTGCAATTTCGGAGGCTCATCATCGCAACCGCAGCGTTATTTCGCAGACCTCTTCGATCGCGACGTTGTGCGCGCGTGTCGAGCGAATCTCGCGAAGTCGGCAGACCTGCGGCAATACACAACGGCTGAAGCGGTGCGCGACGCTGATGCGGTGCGTGCTGCGTTCGGCTACGACGCGATCGATGTCTTCGGCACCTCGTACGGCACACGTGTCGCGCTCGAGTTCGCGCGCCGCAATCCATTAAAGACACGCACGGTCACGCTGAAGGGGATCTTCGCGCCCGATGTTATCGCGCCGGTAGACTTCGCGCGCGATGTTGAACGCTCCGTTATGCTCATGGTGCGCGATTGCCGAGCGCAGGCCACGTGTGCAACCGCGTTTCCGAATCTCGATCACGATCTGCGGAATATCGCCGAGCGACTGGATTCTTCCGCGTTGACTGTTCCGTTGTCGTCAGGCCAGGCGATCGTGCTCTCACGCGGAGTCTTAGGCTTGACGATTCGCACCATGCTTCAGGCGACGAGTCTCAGGAAGGATGCACCGGTGTTGATCTATGCTGCGGCGCGAGGAAACTTTACACCGCTCGCCGATCGAATCCTGACTCTTCGCCATGCAGGACAGTCGGAAATTGCAGTCGGCATGATGCTCTCGGTTTTCTGCGCGGAGGATGTGCCGTATCTCGCGAAACGGTCCGCGAATCGAAATCGAGGCACAATTCTCGGCAGTTATTGGATCGATCAGCTCGTCGGCGCATGCCGACTGTGGCCGCAGGGTACAGTGTCCGCGAATTGGCGCCGCCAGTTTCATGTCTCCACGCCGACGCTCCTGATATCGGGATATCTCGACCCAGCAACACCGCCAACGGCGGCTAGCGGTGTTCAGCGGTACCTCAGCCGTTCGCTTAGCATCGTGGCGCCTGGCGCCAGTCACTCATTCACCGGCATGGAAGGATGTGTTGACAGGATCATGGGTGGCTTCATTATCGCCGGCTCACTCCAGTCGCTCGACACTGGTTGCGTGCACAATATTGTGGCTCCGCCGTTCTCAACCTCTCTTCCGCGACCGGCCCATGAATAAGTCGTGGAAGCAGTCTGCGGCCGCGTGGGTCGCTGGACGAATTTTCCGGTCATGCATCGGTTCATTGCTCATCGTAGTCTCGACCACAGCGGGCGCCCAAACCGCGAGTGCCGATTTCCAGCTGAAAAACAACGATGTCGTCGCCTTCTTCGGCGACAGCAACACGGAGTGGGGTAGCTACGTTCGCGACATGGAGAACTACACCCTCCTTCGTTTTCCCGAACGAAACATTCGCTTCATCAACGCCGGTTTTGACGGCGACATGGTCTCCAAGGCTTACTTCAGGCTAGACCGGGATGTGTTCAAAGCGGGAGCGACGGTCGCGATCGTGATGTTTGGCATCAACGACATGAGCTGGGGAAACTACGGCGGCCCCGAGTACCAGAAAACATTTCTCGAGTACACGCGAAAGGTCATTGACGAGTGCTTTCGGCATCATGTCAGGGTGTACGTGGTATCGTACCCAATCACCGACCGCGCAATCGGCATGAAGGGCGCCGACAGATATAATCGGTTTGTCGGCGACCTCACGTCACAGGACACATCATTGCTCCAGCGTCTCGGCGACTCGGCGATGAAAATCGCGCGCGAGCGCGGGGCCGCGGCGATCGATGTCGAGCGGGAGATGAGAGCTATGCGGAATGCGTTTCCACCGGGAACGCGGCTTCACCAGGACGACGGTGTTCATCTCAACGAGCTCGGCAACGAAATACTTGCGTACGTATTGTTGAAGGGGCTGCATGCGCCGCCACTCGTGTCGTCGGTGTCGATTGACGCCGAGCGCGGGAAAGCTGTTCGAGTGACAGGCGCAACGGTAAGCAATGTGACGAAGAGTGGCGACACGATTCGCTTCACACGGCTCGATCGCGGCCTCCCGCTCACCTTCTGGAAACCGGTCGATTCTTCCGGTGTTTCCGTGGAGAATTTGTTCGCTCCGGTCAACGGGTATTTTGTGTCCTTTGCCGGCTTGAATCCGCACGCTCGCTACGAGCTTGGCGCTGACGGAATTGCGCTCTCCCCCCCGTGTGGATTCGATGGGTCGAGATTGAGTGAGCCGCTCAACCTCGCAGCCCTTCGGTCGGATCGCTGGCTTCAACGCGGGCCGTGGGCTCAGCAAGCCATGGCGCTTGGAAGATTGACGGAATCAAAGGCCGATCTACACCGGGCGCTGGTTTATCGGGCGAGAACGGAGGAAGCGGGCAGTAACTGGAATCTGATGACGCGACTCGGGATGTCGGCGCTAACATCTATTTCCGCGGTGCAGCGATCCATTGCGAAGCCGGTGCCTTATCACTTCACCCTCAGTCCACTTTCATCGGACTCGGTCTCCAGGTGCACTGCTCGCGGCACGCGTTAGCAGCCAGAGCGAGATCGGGTCGTGAAGTAACGACGATGATTTCTCGAGCGGAAGGCGACATCTACTGCCGCAACGAGGCTCACTTCCTGAAGATCTCGCCGGGTCCTTTCCGAGAACGGGGCTTTGATGATTGGGGGGGCAGGACCGTCTTGTCAGTCCTTGCGCTTGCGGAAGTATCTGACACCTGCCAGTCCGTCGAAGTCCTCGTCTTGCGTCCAAACGAGAGCGTCAAACTGCCGCGCGGTTGCAAACACGATGCTGTCGGCGAGCGGCAGTTTGTGAGTTGCTCCGACCACGGCGGCCGCCAATGCCAGTTCGTCGTCCAGGTCCACCACTCGACCCTGTTGCATTATCGCAATTGCCTGAAGCGCATCTCCTTCGCCGCGTTGCCTGGCAACCACCCTGAACACTTCCGTCAGGCAAATCGTCGGGACAATCAACAATTCCGTGTCTTCGATCGCAGGCGCAAATGAAACCGCTCCTTCCTCGTCCGCGAAAAAAGAAAGCCAGGCAGAAGAGTCAACAACGTTGAACGTCTTGCGTGCCACGATCAGACCCTGTCCGGATCCCGCTCGACTTTCGTGTCGATGCCCCTCAAAAACCCTCGCATGCTCTTCGCGCTTCGCACGGGTATGAGTTCCACCCGGTTCTCAAAAGCAATTGCCTGAACCTTTTGACCGGGTTGAATACGTAGTTTTTCGCGGATGGCGAGGGGAATCACGACCTGAAACTTGGAACTTATAGTTACGGTGCTCATATCGATCCGTTGCGTGTCTTACCAATTTAGTATCGATCAATAAAAAGTTCAACCGCATAATACTTGAGCAGGCATCTGAATGCATTCGAGCACCTCGAGTGGCGCGGCGACCGCTGCCGACGTCAAATTTGCCTCCAAATCAACCACGAGCTCTTCATTGCGCCACCCATCCCTTGCTTGCATGACGTTAGCACTTGTAGCCACGAGCGCCACACGAGGTCTTGCGCAGTCACGTTTCGATCCAGCCGCGGCAATCGCCGCACAAAAAATTGCCATGATGCCGCTCGCCGCGATGGACGGTGTCTGGCGTGGTCCGGCGTGGACGATATTGGAGACAGGCAAACACGAAGTCACCCAGACAGAACGCATCGGACCATTTCTCGACGGATCCATCAAGGTTCTCGAAGGCCGCGGATACGACGCAGCGACGGGTCAGGTATCGTTCAATGCGTTTGGCACTATTTCATTTGACCCGGCCTCGAAAGCCTACACGCTGCACTCGTACGCACAGGGCCGCTCGGGTGATTTCAAGCTCACACTGACTGCCAACGGATATGTATGGGAAATACCCGCGGGTCCGATGAAGATCAGATACACTGCGGTCATCAAGGACGGCACCTGGCGCGAAGTTGGCGACCAGATCATGCCAGGCAGGGAGCCGGTTCGTTTCTTTGAGATGAACCTCAAAAGGATCGGGAGCACTGATTGGCCGGCTGCCGGCGCAATTCCAAAGCAATAGCCACGGTAAGGTCGCTTCACTGTCAGAGAGTATGTTGCCAAACCCGTCGTCGGCCCGCTTGCTGGCGCAGGGACTCACCCTACCCCACATTGTGCGCACAAAAGGCCGTCGGCAGTTCTTGTCTTCCTCGTCAGATCCGGCATTCACATGATGAGCCCGTGGCACAAGAGTGACTATCCCAAGCTTTCGAAACGAAGACGCATTTTGGAGCTCGGTTAGTTCGTGACCGAACCCCTAAAAAGACTAACCGCAGCACTCGCTGACAAATACACCATCGAACGCGAGCTCGGCCAGGGCGGAATGGCGACGGTCTACCTCGCGGAAGATCTTCGTCATCATCGCAAGGTCGCAGTCAAGGTCGTCCACCCGGAACTCGCGGCAGTTCTCGGTGCCGAGCGATTTCTTTCGGAAATTCACGTCACAGCGGGGCTGCAACATCCGCACATTCTCCCGCTGTTCGACTCGGGACAGGCAGATGGGCAGCTCTTCTATGTAATGCCCTTCGTTGACGGAGAGTCACTTCGCGAGCGGTTGCATCGCGAGCGTCAGCTTCCAATCGATGAATCACTTCGCCTCGCGCGCGAAGTGGCGAGCGCTCTCGACTACGCGCATCGCAAGGGAGTAATCCACCGCGACATCAAGCCCGAGAACATTCTCGTGCATGACGGCCAGGCGGTCGTCGCCGATTTCGGGATTGCACTCGCGGTTACCAATGCGGGAGGCGGACGCATGACCCAGACGGGGTTGTCGCTCGGAACTCCTCAATACATGAGTCCGGAGCAGGCAACCGGCGAGCGTGACATCGACGCTCGAAGTGACGTCTACTCACTCGGTGCAGTTACATACGAGATGCTCACCGGCGTCGCGCCATTCACCGGGCCGACAGCGCAGGCAATTGTTGCAAAGGTCATCACGACAGACCCTCCAGGCCTCGTCGGTCAAAGAAAGAACATCCCTGATCACGTTGAGGCAGCAGTTCTGAAGGCGCTCGAGAAAATGCCGGCGGACCGTTTTCCGTCGGCGGCCGAGTATTCGCGGGCACTCGGGGATGCGTCGTTGCAGACAGCGCGGGTGCCGCATCGAGGTTCTGAGGTAGCGAGCGAAAATGTCCAAACGTGGAAGAAGGCAGCGTTTGTCGCTGGCGGAATTGCAGTCGTGCTCGCCGGACTTCTCGGATGGAAAGTCACCCGGCCCAATCGTCCTCTGCCAGTGAGCAGATACAGCATTTTT
>JBDSBT010000175.1:0-5862 GCA_039921425.1 Gemmatimonadaceae bacterium
GCAATCGCGAGCGAGCTCCCTCCAGGGATCGACGTTTGCGTGATGATCGAGCTCGGTGACGATGATCTCGTCGCCCGAATTCATGCCGCGACCGAGCGCCCGTGACAAGTGAAAGTTGAGCGTCGTCATGTTCGCGCCGAAGACTATCTCTTCCGCCGACGCGTTCAGGAAGTCCGCGAACGCCTCCCTCGTGTACGCGAGCGCGTCATCCGTCTCGGCGCTCGTGGGATACGCCCAATCGGTGTTCGCGTTGTGATGGTATAGGTAGTCGACCATCGCATCGGCGACTGCCCGGGGAACTTGCGTACCACCCGGTCCGTCGAAGTAGGCGACAGAATGTCCGTTGTGCTTTCGATCGAGCGCGGGAAAGTGCGACCTGATTGTCTCGATCGAGGCAATGCCATCATTCGAGGTAGTATTCACTTGGTTAGTGTTGTGAATTCATCGGCCGTCCATCTCGAGCGAGGCGGAGAACCGGCGGCCGGTGTATGGCATTCCCATTGACGGATAAAAAGCGTGGGCATCAGAGCGATGCTCGGCGCTGGTTACCACAAGCCGCTCGCATCCATTGTCGACCGCCCACCGCTTTGCGTAGTCAACAAGAGCCTTTCCAACCCCGCGGCGCCTGGCGGTTGCGGCGATGACCAGCGCGATGATGTACGCGCTGGGGCCAGCGGTATGGAGTCCCCAGTAAGGCGCGAGAGCCATGAGTCCGAGCGGGGTATCATCTTCGGTGACAGCGACCACCACTGCTCCGCCATGTGCCAGCACGCCGGACATCCGGCCGGGGATGTCGCCGGCATTACTGGGATAACCAAGCTCCGTAAGGAGAGTTGCAATTGCGACAGACTCGTCGGGACGCGCGCTCCGAATGACGACTTTGAGGTTGGTCATCCCGCAACGTTGCTCAAAGCTTTACGCCTCCGCAACGCCGAAACCGTAGACTGACGCCCATTGAGGCGTATACTCGCCCGCCACCAACTCGTATCTCACAGTTGCGACAGTTTGCTTTCCCGTAGACCGCAGATGTTCTCCATCCAGCGGCCAGCTAGATAATCTCTTTTCGGTACGTGATCACGCGACTCACTTCCATATAGCCGGTTCTCCTGTGTGTTTCGTGACTGATCTCGTTCTCGATGAGGACGTCGGAGCCCATTTCCTTGTAGCCCTGCTCCGCCGACCATTTTTCGGCGGCATTGAGCAACGCACGTGCAATCCCCTGCCGCCGCACATCTGGGTCAACCCAAAGAGCTTCGATGTAGCCCACCGGCGAGGTGGCGCATCCGTCGACAACCGAACGGGCGCCAACTTCGACGTATCCGGCGAGCGGTCCACCCGCCTCGCGCGCGGCGACGATGATCGCACCGTCCGGCCGCGCAAGAAACTCATGCATCTCCGCGATGTCGTTTTCGATATCGTCTTCAGAGAAAAGCTCACGAGCCATACGCAGCCATTCCGGCCAGTCCCTTTCCTCATACCGCCTTACAAGCAGGTTGTCGCTCAATTGGTCTGTAATCCCGGCCGAAAAATTCGCAGCACGTGTGATACTGCCGGCGATTGGTTGACGAGCAGGATGCTCACCGCAATGATGCCGAAACCGACGAGCATGCCCGTCGTTATTGGCTCCCTCAGAAATACAGCACCGCCCAGCATGCCGAAAGCAGGCACGATGTAGGTGACGGTTGACGTCATCGTCGGTCCGATCGTGGAGATCAGCCGATAGTACAGGATGAACGCGACGGCAGTTGAGAGGATTGCGAGAGCTGCGAGAGCCGCGAGAGCAGGCGTTCCCGGGGGCGATGCCGGCCATTTGATGACCGCTGGGAGAGCAAGCCAGCACACCGCTCCGATCTGCTGTCCAAACGCGATCGCAACGGGGGGAACGCCGTGCAGCCTTTGATTCGCGTAAATCCCGGACATCGCATACGAAAGCGAGGCAAACATAACTGCACCGACGCTCAGCATCGCACTCCAATCGAGAGTCGACGCGCTCCAGCCAGTCAGGATGGCCACTCCCACCAGTCCCAGCGCAAGACCGGCTGCGCGCACCGCCGATACTCGCTCTCTGAGCGCGATGGCGCTCACCAGCGCGACGAACAACGGGACCGTCGCACCGAGAACGGCGACTAGCGATGCGTTCAGGCGCAGCTCCGCCGCAGCTATCAGCGTGAAAGGCAACGCGCCATTGAGCAACCCAATCACGAGCATCCGCCCGAAATACGGCCTAAGCCCGAAACGGAGCTTCATCATGCGCATGACGAAGAAGAGAATGATCGCAGCGATAGTCACGCGCCCGCCCATGAACGCAAAGGGACCAAACGCCGGAGCGCCGACTCTGATGAACAGGTACGAGCTTCCCCACAACGCGCCAAGCAGGACAAGTCTCGCAAGATCCTGAATCGTCATTGTGCCGTCACCGCCGGCTCGTACCCGCCAGGGACGAGTCGAGCCGAGATCGAAATGCGATTCCAGGCATTGATCGCGGCGACTGCAAGCGTCAGGTCTGCCAGCTCCTTTTCCGTGAAACTCGGTTTGACCGCTTCGTAGATGATCGCCGAGACATGTTCCTCGCCCAACCGCGTAACCGCTTCGGTCCATGCAAGCGCAGAACGCTCGCGGTCAGTGTACCATAAAAACTCGCGCCACGCGTCGAGCGAGTACAGCCGCTGCTCCGATTCTCCATGCGCACGCAAGTCTTTCCAATGCATGTCAATGCAGTAGGCGCATCCATTGATCTGCGACGCCCTCAGCCTGACGAGATGGAGAAGGGACTCCTCCAAACCGCAGGTCTGGATATAGCGGTCCAGCGCATCCATCGCGTCGTAGACTCCCGGGGCGACTCTTCCGATATCGATTCTGGACTTCATCACTATCTCCTGGCATTTCAAACAGGTTGATCTTCGATGCTTGAGACTAGCGTGTAGTGGTTCTATGATATAGAGCCACTTATCAAATTTCCCTTATACCACTTTGACTCGACAAAAGCCCACGCTCGTACCAGTTCCCCCCGCGCGTAATCCAGCAGTGCCCGCTTACGAGTGGGTGTACGAGACGATACGGGCCGACATCCTCGACGGCCGGCTTCTGCCCGGCGCGAGACTTCCTTCGACTCGCGATCTGGCGACTCAATACCGGTTAGCGCGCGGTACGATCGTCGCCGCGTTCGAGCAGCTAGAAGGGGAAGGTTATGTGAAGGGAACGGTGGGATCGGGCACGTACGTGAAGGATGTACTTCCCGACGACCTCCTTCAACGGGACGGCGGCGGGCGACATGCCGTGGCGCGAACCAGTCACCCAAAACGCATACTGTCCGACCAGGGCAAGCGCGTGCGCGAGTTCGACCAAACCGAAACCGGGAAGACACGTGCGTTCCGCTCGAACCAACCGGCTGTGGAGCTCTTCCCGACTCACATGTGGGGCCGGCTCGTGGCGAAACGCTCTCGATCCGCAACCGCAAGCCAGCTTCGTGGCTGCGGACCACTTGGATACCGGCCGCTTCAACGAGCAATCTCGGACTACGTCAACGGTTCCCGCGGAGTGAATTGTGTTGCCGGGCAGGTCGTCATCGTCTCGGGAATTCAGGAGGCGCTCGACATTGCCGCGAGACTGTTCATCAACCCGGGCGACCCTGTGTGTATGGAGTATCCGGGCTATCCCGGCGCGCGTCTCGTATTCGAAGCGTACGGCGCCAGAATTGTCAGAGTCGGTGTCGGAGACGAAGGGGCCGAGGTCCCGACAGGGCGATTGGGCGGAGTCAGGCTCACCTACGTAACTCCGGCGCATCAATTCCCGCTCGGCGTCAGCATGAGCATCGCACGACGTCTTGCTCTGCTTCAGTGGGCGAGAGAATCGCGCTCGATGATCTTCGAGGACGATTACGACAGCGAGTTTCGCTATTCCGGTCGTCCACTTCCTTCGCTTCAGGGCCTCGACACCAACGGCGTCGTGATGTTCGGCGGTAGCTTCAGCAAAGTCATGTTCCCATCACTTCGTCTCGGATATCTCGTCGTTCCCGCAGACCTTGTCGATCGCGTCGCCGCTCTCAAGTCGATAACAAACAGACATGCGTCAGTTCTCGAACAGGCGACACTCTGCGATTTCATGACCGAAGGTCATTTTGGCCGGCACGTTCGGAGGATGCGCGAAGTCTACGCCGAGCGGCTTGGAACTCTCATCTGTGCTTCGCGACGAAATCTGGACGGACTATTGGACGTATCGAGTGTTGAGGCCGGCCTTCAGACAGTGGGTTGGCTCGCCAGTGGTATCGATGCGGAACGCGTCGCGAGTGCTGCGGCCGAGCGGGACATCGAGGTAACTCCGTTAACTCGGTACGGATCAACGAGCGTCACCCGGCGAGGGCTGCATATGGGGTTCGCCGCGGTTGACAGCAAGGAGATTCTGCGGGGTGTCCGCGACCTTGCGGTGGCGATCGAGGGACTGCGGCCTTAACAACGGAACCACGTAACTGCAATTTGGGGAGAACGGGCGGGAGAGCAACCGGGGAGACGGCGAGAGACACCATCGCCACGCGGATTTCGTCTTTTGTGGTTTACGACGACATTCAGCCGCCCCGCTGCACCCGCAGTTCTGTCGTCTAATACAAAAAATGATGAATGTGACGACTACTCGGATCGACGGAATGCCGTCGGTAGTTCTCCCGCAATTCTCCCGCTTTGTCTCCCGCCGTTCTCCACAATTGGCGGTCATGGTTTTCCGCAGTTCCGGACTGACTCCTTACTCAGTGAAGAGTTTCGCCCCTGTTCAGCATGTCGACGAATTGCTCGATCCGCTTTAGACGCGTTTCCGTTTTCTTTGCGGTTTGCAGCCGCCACAAGATAGCGTACCGGTTCTGGCTGTTGAGTGTGGCGAAAAATTTCTTCGCCTTCGCATTCTTCGAGAGCGCTGCTTCGAAGTCTTCCGGTACCGTGGAAGTTCGATGAGAATCGTACGCCGATTCCCACTGTCCGTTCGCCTTGGCTCGGTCAATGGACGCGAGACCAGCCGGCTTCATTCTCCCCGCATCGATCAGGGCGAGCGCTTTCGTTCTGTTGATCTTGGACCAGATGCTTCGCGGGCCGCGCGGCGTGAACTTTTGGAGCCACGAACCTTCGTCGAACTTCTTCTTCTGTCCGTCGATCCACCCATAGCAAAGCGCAACGTCGAGCGCCTCCTGGTAGCTCACCGATTTCTCGGTCGAATCTTTCTTGGCGATTCTCAGCCAGACTCCGGCGCTCGAGTCGAAATGCTTTGAGAGCCACTTCTCCCACGCTTTTTGATTATTGAACAACGTTACCGGCAGGTCACTCATATACGAAGTTGGTCTTGATGAAACTTTGGCTCGACGCTGACGCGGCTCCGCGCGAAGTAAAGGAAGTCTGCTATCGCGCATGCGACCGCCTCAAGCTGGAAACTATACTCGTCGCAAACCAGCGACTCCAGCTACCTGTTGGCTATGCCCACTTGTCCGCCGTTCGGGTAGAAGGTGGCCCCGACGTGGCAGACGCGTACATCGCCGACCATTCAGAAGGAGAAGCAGGCATTCGCGAACGCCTTGGACCGCGCTCTCACCCGTGCGATGAGAGCGCGGTAAAACGCAAGATCCTCAGCCGGCGGTCACGGTGTTGCGTGATGTACGCGCAACAATCAGACAGATGATTCCGACGGCGATGTTGAAGTAGGCTACCGGATAGTTGACGTTCAACAAGCTGACGAGTAGGTCGCCGACGCCTGGTACAAACCGCAACACACCGACGGCCACAAGGAGTACTCCGAGGAATGTGAGAAATCCTCGCGACCCGCCCTTCATGCCGGTCCAGATGCCGACGAGGCCGAGTACGATGTGGATGCCCGCATGCAGCCAAT
>JBDSBT010000176.1:0-6887 GCA_039921425.1 Gemmatimonadaceae bacterium
GACAGAACGTGGTTGTAATGAACGACGTTCGCATCGGCAACAACGTGAAGATCCAGAACAACGTGTCTGTCTACGATGCCGTCGAGCTCGAGGACGACGTTTTCTGCGGCCCGTCAATGGTGTTCACGAACGTGATCAATCCGCGGAGTCATGTTCCGAGAAAGTCTGAGTATCGCAAGACTCTCGTTAGGCGCGGCGCGAGCATCGGCGCCAATGCAACGATCGTATGCGGAGCCACGCTCGGTGAGTATGCCTTCATAGGCGCCGGCAGCGTCGTGACCAGCGACGTGCCAGCCTACGCGCTCATCGTTGGCGTGCCGGGCCGGCGCATCGGTTGGATTTGCCGATGCGGGGAGCGGCTTGCTGACAGCGGCGCGGGGGTCTGCAAGTCATGCGAATCTGAATACCGCTCCAACGGCGAAACAATCGAAAGGGTCACCAGATCTTGAGCCAATCCGAAGGCAGGACTTTTCGCATCGCGTTAGTGGGCTGCGGCCGCATTAGCCAGAATCATGTCGAGGCGATAAAGCGTAGCGACGGGCTGCAGCTCGTTGCAGCCTGTGATTCAGATCCGGAGCGCGCGAAAGCGCTGACCGATCCGCTCGACATTCCGGGGTTCAGCTCATACGAGAAGATGCTGGCGGAAGTGGAGTGCGAGGTGGTTGCGATCACAACGCCATCGGGACTTCATCCGGCGCAGGGCGTAGCAGCCGCACGGGCCGGGAAGCACGTCGTCACCGAGAAGCCGATGGCGATCTCGCTCAAGGGCGCCGACGATCTCGTGCGCGCGTGTGACGACGCTGGGGTTCATCTCTTCGTCGTCAAGCAGAACCGGTTGAACGCCCCTATCCAGAGACTGAAGCAGGCTGTGGACTCCGGCAGGTTTGGGAGACTTTATCTCGCAAATTGCACGGTCCGATGGGCGCGTCCCCAATCGTATTACGATCAGGCGCCCTGGCGGGGAACGTGGGAATTTGACGGCGGAGCGTTCATGAACCAGGCGTCACACTACGTTGACCTGATTCAGTGGATCGTGGGTCCGGTCGAAGGCGTGATGGCGCGAACCGCGACACTAGCACGTCGCATCGAGACAGAAGACACCGGCGTCGCGATCCTACGTTTCCGTTCGGGAGCGCTTGGCGTAATCGAGGTGACAATGCTCACCTACCCGAGCAACATGGAAGGCTCGATCACGCTGCTTGGAGAAAAGGGCAGCGTGAAAATTGGCGGAACGGCGGTGAACAAGGTCGAGCGATGGGAATTTGCTGACAGTCAGCCGGATGACGAGTCAACTCGTGCGCTGGAAAGCAATCCGCCTAACATCTACGGGTATGGCCACGAAGGCTACTATCGGAACGTGCTGGCGGTTCTGAGAGGAGAGGCAAAGCCCGATACAGATGGCAGAGCCGGCCGAAAGTCGCTCGAGCTCATCCTCGGGATTTACGAATCGGCGAAAACAGGATGCGAGGTCCCGCTCCCGCTAAAGGCCTGAGAATGGCATCTTTACAGGCTATGCCTTTGTTCAAATAATGGCTGTCCCCTTACTCGATCTCCGCGCCCAGCACGCCACCATTCGCGACGAAGTTGTCAGCGAAATGATGCGCGTCGTTGATGATCAGGCGTTTATTCTTGGCTCACCCGTCGAGCGTCTTGAAACCGCTGTGGCGCAGCTTTCTCAGACCAGTTTCGCGATCGGCTGCGCCAACGGCACAGACGCAATTCTGCTCGCTCTTCGGGCCCTCGACGTAAAGCATGGCGACGAGGTAGTGACGACACCGTTCACGTTTTTCGCAACGGCCGGCGCCATTCACAATGTCGGGGCTCGTCCCGTATTCGCGGACATCGAGCCGGATACGTTCAATATTTCGCCGCAGGCCGCTGCCGCTGCCGTCACCGGCAAGACGAAGGCGGTTATCCCGGTTGACTTGTTCGGCCAGATCGCGGCGGTCGATGCAGTCCGGGTTGCCATTCCGGATATTCCGATCATCGAAGACGCAGCGCAGTCCATCGGCGCGTCGCGGATGATTGGCGACGAAAGGTTCATGGCCGGCCAGGCGGCGACCATCGGCACGTTCAGCTTTTTTCCATCGAAGAATCTCGGTGGGTACGGCGACGGCGGAATGATGGTGACTGAGGACGAGGAGATCGCCGGAAGGTTGAAGCGTCTACGCGTTCACGGCGGGATGAAGACCTACTACCATGACGAGGTCGGATACAACAGCCGCCTCGACGCGCTTCAAGCGGCAGTTCTTCTCGCCAAGCTCCCACACCTCGAGTCGTGGAGCGCAGCGCGACGCCGCAACGCGGAGTATTACAATGCTGCGTTCGCCGATCTTGGAGGTGTGCGTACGCCGTTCATCGACCCCGCGAACGTTTCGATCTACAACCAGTACACTCTGCGCGCGGACCGCAGAGACGGTCTTCAGGAGCACCTCAAGGCGAAGGGAATCGGCAACTCGGTCTACTACCCGCTGCCGCTCCATCTTCAGCCGTGCTTTGCGTACCTCGGCTACTCAGAAGGACAATTCCCCGAGAGCGAAAAAGCGGCCCACGAGGTCATTTCGCTCCCCGTATATCCTGAGCTGGCGCAATCGCAGCTCGATGAAGTCATTGAAGCAGTGAGAGAGTTCTATGGCAACTGAACGCAATAGCCCCTCGGGCATGAAGGACCAGCTTCTCGCAAAGCTGGAGGGCCGGACCGCCTGCATCGGCGTGGTTGGACTGGGCTACGTCGGCCTGCCCCTGGCGCTCGAATTCGCGAAGGTCGGTTTCAATGTGATCGGGTACGACGTGAGCGAGCCGGTTGTAAAAAATTTGAACGCCGGGCAGTCGCACATTCAGGATGTGCCGAATTCCGATCTCGCCGAGATGGTAGCGAATGGCAAGTTCGAGGCGACCGCCGATGAGACTCGTCTGCGGGAGATGGACGCGATCTCGATTGCCGTGCCGACTCCGCTGGCGAAGACGCGCGATCCCGATATGACCTACGTCATTGCAGCGGCGGATGCGATCGCCCGCAATTGTCATCCGGGGCTTCTGATCGTGCTCGAGAGCACGACTTATCCGGGTACGACGCGCGAGCTGATGCAACCCAAACTGGAAGCGGCGGGACTTACAGTGGGCGAGGACGTGTTCCTCGCTTTCAGTCCCGAGCGAGTCGATCCTGGCAATCCGAAGTGGAACACCAAGAATACGCCGAAAGTCGTTGGTGGAATTACTCCTGCATGCACCGAAGTCGCGTCAGCGCTTTACGCATCGTGTCTCGAGTCGATCGTCCCGGTTTCAAGCACGGAGACGGCAGAGCTCGTGAAGCTGCTCGAGAACACGTTCCGCTCGGTGAACATCGGGCTCGTCAACGAGATGATGATCGTCTGCGACAAGCTTGGCGTCAACGTCTGGGAAGTGATCGACGCCGCTGCAACCAAGCCTTTCGGCTTCATGAAATTCACGCCGGGGCCAGGAATTGGCGGACACTGCATTCCGCTCGACCCGCACTACCTTGCGTGGAAGATGCGGACGCTGAACTACAAGACACGCTTTATCGATCTCGCCAGCGAGATCAACAGCGAGATGCCTGCTCTCGTCGTCGAGCGGGTAACGCAGGCACTTAACGCCGACCGCAAGCCGGTTAACGGCAGCCGCGTTCTCGTGCTTGGTGTCGCCTACAAGCGCGACATCGATGACATGAGAGAAAGCCCGGCGCTCGACGTCATTCGCCTTCTCGAAGATCAGAAAGCGGATGTCGTGTATCACGACCCGCACGTTGCGTTTTTTCGGGAAGACGGCCACGAGCATCACACGGTCGAGCTGACAGACGAGGAAATCTCGAGAGCCGACGCCGTGGTGATCGTGACGGACCATTCGGCTGTCGATTACCAGCGTGTGGTCAATCTTGCCAAGGTTCTCGTTGACACACGCAATGCCACGGCTGGAATGTCGCGCAGCAATCCGGCGGCGACGCCCGCCCGTCCACGCCCTGACCTCGCACTCGCCTAATGCCAGAAGCAATTCAATGAATATTTCAGTAATCGGCACCGGATACGTTGGACTCGTCGTGGGCGCCTGCCTGGCCGAAACCGGCAACGATGTCATCTGCGCGGACGTCATGGAATCGAAAATTGAGGGACTGAAGCGAAATGTCCTGCCGATTTACGAGCCGGGCCTCGAGGCGCTTGTCGAGCGCAATCAGGTAGACGGACGTCTCGCCTTCACCACTGACGTCGGAGCGGCGATTGCGTCGGCAGACGTTCTGTTCTGCGCTGTTGGGACGCCCCCTGACGAAGATGGCTCGGCCGACCTCAAGCACGTCCTGGCGGTGGCGCGCCTGATCGGGAAGCATATGACGCGTGAGCTCGTCGTCGTGACGAAGTCAACCGTTCCTGTCGGAACCGCAAAGAAAGTCGCCGCGAAGATCAGCAAGGAAGCGCGCTTCCCGTTCCATATGTGCAGCAATCCCGAGTTCCTCAAGGAAGGCGCTGCTGTGGACGATTTCATGAAGCCAGACCGCGTCGTTCTCGGCGTCGATAGTGAGCATGCCCGTGCGATGATGACGGAGATCTATGCTCCGTTCGTCCGCACGGGAAATCCGATAATCTTCATGGATATCGCATCTGCCGAGATGACCAAGTACGCCGCCAACGGCATGCTTGCAACGCGTATCTCATTCATGAACGAAGTCGCCAATCTGTGCGAGAACGTCGGCGCGAATGTGGACATGGTTCGTCGTGGAATCGGAAGCGACTCCCGAATCGGGCCTTCCTTCCTGTTCCCGGGACCCGGTTACGGGGGCTCGTGCTTCCCCAAGGACGTGAAGGCACTCGTCCGCACCGCCGCCGAAATCGGAATGGAAATGAAGGTCCTTGGCGCCGTCGAGGACGTGAATCAGGGCCAAAAGCTCCGGCTCGGTGAAAAGCTTCGGGAAGCAATTGGTGGTGATCTCCGGGGGATGCACATCGCCGTCTGGGGATTGGCATTCAAGCCGCAGACCGACGATATGCGTGATGCTCCTTCTATTACGCTGATCGAAGACCTGCTGGCAGCGGGAGCCACCGTCTGTGCTCACGACCCGGCGTCGATGGACGAAGCTCGTCACACACTCGGTGACCGCGTCACCTATGCCGAGACGAACTACGATGCACTCGCCGACGCCGACGCGCTTGTGGTGGTCACGGACTGGAACGAATACCGCCACCCCGATTTCGCCCGGGTGAAGGAACATCTCAAGCGGCCGGTGATCGTTGACGGCAGAAACCTCTATGAACCAGAGAAAATGGTGGAGCTCGGATTGAGCTACTACTCGATTGGGCGCGCGACCGTTGAACTCGCGGCACCTATGGGGGTAGGAGAACAGGCATGAGTCTGAAACGCGTCCTGCTTGCGTCGGCGCTGCTGTTCACCGCCTGCAAGCCCCCGTTCAATGCGAACGCATTCGCCAACACCGACGAGCTTTACAAAGTCGCAACCGCCGAGTACAACGCGAAGCGGTGGGACAATGCTGCGCACGCATTCGAGCGATTGACAACGGAGTTGTCGCCGCGTGATCCACGAATTGCATCCGCGTATTATTTCCTGGCCAAGTCCCAGGAAAAAATGGGCAGCAGCCTGCTCGCTGCGAAGTCATATAGCCGGGTCTACGAGCTGCTTCCCCAGGACACACTCGGCGACAACTCGCTTCTCCTGTCGGGCATGGCTTACCAGAAGATGTGGCGCCGTGCAACCCTCGACGCGGAGTACGGTCAGGAAGCGCTGACTCAATACCAGACATTCCTTGGCTTCTATCCGGATTCGCCGCTGATTCCTGCGGTGACGAAGCAGATGAATCAACTTGACGAGTGGTTCGCCCAGAAGGACTACGGGACCGGCATCCATTATCTCAAGCGCAAGGCGTACGACTCCGCGATCATTTATTTCAAGGACGTCGTACGGCTTCATCCCGCCGCGAAAGTCACGCGCGACGCGTACGTGCGTCTGCACGAGGCGTACGCTGCGATCAACTACAAGGATGACGCGCGCGACCTCTGCGATGCCATGCGGAAGACGTATCCCGCGGATCGCGAGGTACTGCGAATCTGTGGACCGGCGCCGCCGGCAGCCGCGGCCCCGGCTCCACCTTCGAACTAGAGTTGCGCCTCGGATTGTTTGGCGGGTCATTCAATCCGCCTCACATTGGGCACCTTCTCGTAGCGAGTGACGCCTTCGAGGCGCTCGGACTGGACAAGCTGGTAATCATGCCTGCTTCGGCCAATCCGTTGAAGGCCGGGAGCCCGGGAGGACCAACACCTGTTCAGCGTCTCGACATGGCCAGACTCGCGTTCGAGGGCGACCCGAGGTTCGCGGTCAGCGACATGGAAATCGGTCGCGGCGGGTTATCTTACACGGTTGATACCTTGGAAGAGCTGGCCGGAAAATACGAGGGTGCGGAACTCATTCTGATGCTTGGAATGGACTCGCTGGCCACGCTTCCCAATTGGCTGCGCCCGGACAGGATTCGTCAGCTGGCGCGACTTGCGGTTCTGGCCAGATCGACCGAGGCCGCGGAAGGGACGAAGGAAGGTGTGAGACTGCCGGACGTTGCGACGCTCGTGACTGCGAGGCTGGTGGATGTCTCGTCTTCCGAGATTCGGCAACGATTGGCGGATGGAAAATCGATCAAGGGATTCGTCGCGGAGTCTGTAGAGGAATACATACTGGCCGCGAAACTATATACGTCCTAGCTCCTGACTCGTCCTCTGACGGGCCAGGTCAGTGGAACGGAATGAGGGGAAACGGGAATGTTGAAAGGTGTGTTGACGAATGTCTTCGGAACGCGGCATGACCGCGAGAAGAAGCGCATTCAGCCAATCGTCGATCAGATCAACGAGGAGTACGAGCGTCTTCAGTCGATATCC
>JBDSBT010000177.1:0-3857 GCA_039921425.1 Gemmatimonadaceae bacterium
CACGCGCAGACGGCGTTCTCGTTCGGGCTGATCCTTGACTACGCTCGCGGAACGGATCCCTCACTGGCTGAGATGGTCGTCGCGAAGATTCGGGAGTTCCACCTCAAAGATCGCGACTGCCCGATCAACTACGAGCCGTCGGGACAGGATTTCCTCTCCCCGTGCATCGCTGAGGCCGACGTGATGCGCCGCGTCCTGCCGCCGGCCGAGTTTGCGGCGTGGTTGACAAAGTTCCTGCCGCGAATACCCATCGGTAATTCAGGCAAATGGCTACCTGTTGGAATCGTCCTCGACAAGACAGATGGCAAGCTCGCGCACCTGGACGGCCTCAACCTCAGTCGTGCGTGGATGCTCGAGGGAATCGCGGCGGGCTTGCCGTCCGACGATCATCGCATTCGCGCACTGATGGCCGCCGCTGACACTCATTCCGCCAGTGGACTCGCCGCCGTGACTGGAGAGCACTACGCCGGAGGGCATTGGCTTGGAAGCTTCGCGACATATCTCATCACGCGAAGAGGCGTCGGCCGCAGCGCTGGAAGTCTGTAGCCAGCGAGCAATTTGCACGTCGGTGTTCCACCGCCGCTCGGCCGTCCTTGATCGGAGTTGGAGTTGCCTGTCACAGGCGGCGATGCAGCCTCGCCGCCGGCCCTTGCTCCCGTGATTAATCGAGCATGTTCGCCGGAACTTTACCTCCGTTCGCCGCCATCTCTTTCATCACCCGCTTGTGCAGCCACATGTTCATGCTTGCGCTGTCGTTCATATCGCCTGTGTAACCGAACTCGGTAGCCAGCGCCTTGCGCTCGGTGAGGCTGTGTTCCATTCCAAGCAGCGACATCAGGTCGACAATCGATTCGCGCCAGTTGCTCTTGTGTCCGCTCTTCGACTCGAGGTCCATCATGATCTCTTCGACGTCCACCGGCGCCGACGCCGTGCTCGACGAAGAGGCGCTGACGTCCGACATCGAAGCGGAGGTTGAGCCGCCTGTCGGCATAGAGGAGCCCGCCGTGCCAGACGCTGCTGCCTCGGCATGGCCGTTAATCTTGGACCAGATCTTTCCGAAAATGCTCATGGAATGCCCCTACCATTGGAGTGAATGACGAAATGCTTGTTATCGTACCAGTACTCCCACCTCGGCAAGATGGACGCCATGGCCGCCTCCGGGGGGCGAGACTGAGATTGAACTCGAGTTACTTCTTCACTGCTTCAGTCCTGTGACTTTCGCAACCCAGATATCACTCTGCAAATCGCTAAGAGTGAAATACAGCCAGCCTCCATGCTCAGCAATCCCGATCGATGCATTGCTGTGGGGCCGCGCCGCTTCGTCGAAGCGCAGTACTTCACGGACTGCTCCATCGGCCAGGCGTAGCTCAACGACTGTGGCCCAGCGCGCTCTGGCAGAATTGAGGAAGAAGATCCTTTTGCCGTCACTCGACACGGCGCCAGATGCAACTCCCGACGGCAGCCATTCATCCCTGACTCGTTTGCTCAGCGGTCGAGGCAAACCCCCAGCGATGGGCTGAGAGATGTACCTCAGCGAGGAGTCGACTCCGATCGACGCTGTTCCACTGTCTTTTACTACGACCTCACGGCCCAACGCCATCTCGCGCGCCACGAATACGCGCGACATGCCGCCGCCGCCAAGCTCCCGGTCGAGAGTGTAAGCGGCGCCGAGTGTCGTTTGCAGCTGAGTGCGAAGGTCGTCGCTCATGGCGACAATGTGTGCCACGAATCGGCCATTCGCTATCGACGAGGCGCTGCTACCAGCGGGCGCGTTGTCTCCGCGAAGGCTCTGGCCGTCTACTAACGACTAGCGGCGGAGCCGATCAACTAGTTGGCGCGGAGTAAGTACAGAGACTGGGAGCTCGCCCTTCTTTGGTATGAAATGCTTCGTATTACCTGTGACGATGGCGTCCGCACCTCCTGCGATTGCCACTTCCACAAATGCGCGATCATCGGGATCCGGCAGCGACGTCCGCGACGGGCTGGCAATCACAGGCTCCCCAACCTGGGTAAGTACGTCGAGCAGGTTTCGACGTTCAACCTCATTGATTCCGAATCGCGGGCGTGCCGTGATTTCGTCGTACTCAGCCAGTATGCGCGAATCGACGAGCAAGGTCACTGCGCCCTGTAGTACCAGCTGCACGACGAAGTATGGAGCACCACCGGCCGTGAGCATTGCCGATACCACCACGTTGGTATCGAGCACAATTCGTATCATCGAATACTAGCGTCCACCTTCGCGCGATCGTCGGGCTTTTCGTGTGGCCTTGATCTCCGCTGTAATGTCGGAGAGGGATAGACCAGAAGTACCATTGCGTCTCGCGTCTGACTGGATTCGCGCAAGCGCCAGCAACGCACGTCCCCGTCGCCAGGCATCGAGGGTAGAAGTTGCATCGCCTTCGTCAACCGGGATCAATACCGCCTTGGTCTCTCCATCGGCTACGAGCTCCAGCGGCTCTCCGCTTGCCAGCCGCTCAAAGACTTTGCCGGGAGTGTTTCGAATGTCTCGGTAGGTAATTCGTCTGGCCGACATTTTTCCTCTGTAGCCGATTAAGCTACAATATAGCTACACTGGCGACCAATCATCCAGTGGAACAGCTTATCACGTCCCGTTCGACAATCTCCAAAGGAGCAGGCCGTGCCCGTTTCGCCCCCATCGTTCCACTCTTTTCATCACCGAATCCCCGCCAATCCACAGTGGACCGGGCGATTTGGTATCTTCGCGTTGCTCTCAGTGTTCGGCGCCTGCGCACCAGGAGTGACGACAACCACGACCGTTGCAACAGCACCTCAACCGGTGCCTTCAGTACTCGGTGACACCACGTCGATCCGTACCCTCGTCGGACAGTTAGACCTCGAGAAGTACAAGGCGACGATCAAGGGGCTCACCCAGTTCGGCGATCGCCGACAAGGCACAGCGCGAAATCGCACGGCCGTAGACTGGATCGAAGCGCAGCTCAAGAGCTATGGCTGCACTAATACCGAACGCATCACCTACGACTACCAGATCGATACGGCGCGAGCCCGCGCAGCATCGGTGCGCGGGCGACTTCCGACAACAGCACCAGGCGGTGCAAGACTCCGCGGCAATCTTGCGCCGATCGGCGTCAACAACGATTCCCTCGCGCAGCCTGACGCGAGACTTCGCGCACTCAACACAGAGCAAACGGTTTCGGGGGAGCGACAGGAAGTGTACTGCACCAAAGCCGGCACGACTCACCCAGACGAGATGTACATCGTCGGCGGTCACATGGACGGAATCGGCTGGGGAGAAGCGGCCAATGACGATGGCTCCGGCACCGCACTGGTGATGGAGCTGGCTCGCATCTTCAGCGGCCCTAACGTCAGAACCGACAGGTCGATTCGCTTCATCCTCTGGAACAACGAAGAGTCGGGCCTCGACGGAGCCAAAGCGTATGTCGCACAGCGGCAGGCTCTCCAAGGAAAAGAAAGTCCCGCCGGGTCAGGCAAATATCCCGAGCCCCGCTGGCTCGGCATGGTTCAACACGACATGATGATGTTCGATCATGGAATGCCACTCGCCGATCACACGGTGAGCAAGGAGCAGCGCGTCGAAGCGGACGTCAACGTCGAGTTCCAGAGCAACTCGAAAATGGCAGCCGCGTCGCACGATCTCGCTTGGTTTTTCGCCAACGCGAATGAGAAATTCGCCACGGATTATCCGGCGACTGTGGGACGGCACATGACCAATACCGATTCGACTCCGTTCCAGGACATCGTCGCGTCGATCAGCCTGCGTGAGAACGAGCGCGGCGCGCAGATCGGCGCTGGGTCGGACCCGCAGTGGCACCAGCCTACCGACTTGTTCTCTACCTACACGGACAATGATTTCCGCC
>JBDSBT010000178.1:0-2720 GCA_039921425.1 Gemmatimonadaceae bacterium
ATCAGTCCCGGTCACAAAACTCCATTCGTCAAATGAAGCGAATCCTTCAGGTAGTCCTGCTACTGATCGTGATTGTTACCGGCGTCGTGCTGGCGCGAGCGATTTCATTCACACCCAGGCACGTAGAAGTTCAGCCGCCGGTTGCATTCATGCCAGCGGCAGGGGCCGCAGAGCGTCTGGCCAGGGCCATTCGCATCGCGACAATCTCTCCCAGCGACAGTACGCAGCGCGATTCCACCGCGTTTCGCGCCATGCATGACTTCATCTTCAAGTCTTTCCCGCACGTCAGCTCAACCCTTACCCACGAAATAGTCGGTCAGGACGCTCTACTATATGAATGGAGAGGAAGTGACCCGTTGCTCGCGCCCGTTGTGCTCATGGGGCATATGGATGTCGTTCCGGTCGATCCGGGCGCCCTCAAGTTGTGGAAGCACGCACCATTCTCCGGGGACATCGCTGACGGATTTATCTGGGGTCGCGGCGCTCTCGACGATAAGTCAACAGTCATGGGACTGCTCGAGGCGGCCGAATCCCTGATCGGTGAAGGGTTCGTTCCGAAGAGAACTATCTACCTCTCCTTCGGTGCCGACGAAGAAGTAGGGGGCTCCAAGGGCGCGGCAAGAATCGCGGAGGTGCTGAAATCACGCGGGGTGAGGCCCTACTTCGCGCTGGATGAGGGGGGAACCGTCGTCGATCACGCAATGGATGGGGTGAAGCGGCCTGTCGCCGTGGTCGGAATCGCCGAGAAGGGCTACGCGACGCTGGAGCTTTCTGTGAGGGCAGATGGTGGACACTCATCGATCCCACCACGTCACACGGCCGCCGGTATTCTCGCCGCCGCGATCACCAGGATTGAAAACAATCCGCTTCCCGCGAGCATCGGTCCGGAGATGGGCCAGCTCTTCGACGTGGTCGGACGCGAGATGCCCTTCGTCCGGAGAGTCCTCTTCGCAAACCGTTGGCTGCTCGACCCAGTCCTCGAAAAGGTTCTGGCTTCCAACACCGCTACCGACGCAATGCTTCGGACGACAACTGCGGTGACCATGCTCGAGGGAAGCCCAAAGGACAACATTCTGCCAACGCTTGCGAAGGCAACGGTCAACTTTCGAATCGTGCCTGGCGAAACGAGCGCCAGCGTCATCGCTCACGTGAAAACGGTCGTCGACGATCCACGGGTCGAAATCATCGCGGTGGGAACCACGTTCGAGCCTTCGCTTCGTTCGCCAACGAATGACGCCGCGTGGTCAGGCCTCCTAACGACGATTCGACAGATCTACCCCGAAGCCGTGGTCGGTCCCTACCTCGTTTTGGGCGCCACGGATTCCCGCTATTTTCGCGGAATTACGCCGAACGTCTACCGCTTCACGGGAAATCGGATCGACATCGAAGACCGGAACCGCATTCACGGCACGAACGAGAGAATCGCCGAGAAGAGCTATCTCGACGGCATTCGATTTGTCCACCAGCTGATCAGGAACACAGCGGGGTAGCTCACGCCTTCTTGAGCGGAGCTCTCGCGGCAATGATGGTGATGTTGTCCTTGCCGCCTCGTTCGAGGCAGAGTTCCATGAGTTGTTTTGACAACTGCTCCGACGACTTCATTCCGGCGATCGCTGCCGCTATTTCATCGTCGGGCACATGCTTCATGAGACCGTCACTGCAGAGAAGTATCAGCGCGCCGCGCTCGGACATGTCAACACGACTCACCTCGGGAACCGCGTCCTCCGCACCGATCGCGCTCGACAAAACGTGCTTCAGCGGCGAGCTCTCGAGCCGGTCTGCCGGAATTACTCCCTGATCCACCAGAGCCTGGGCGACAGTTTGATCTCGCGTGATCTGCCCAAGCTTTCCATCAGTGTACACATAAGCTCGGCTATCTCCTACCTGAACGAAGTATGCCCACGGCCAGATGACGATGCCGACAGTTAGCGTTGTTGCCATTTTCCGGTGGTCGCTGCGCAACGCGGCTTCAGCCTTCACCGTTTCGTGCGCTTCCATGGCAGCACCTTTCAAGGCATCCAGTAGCCGGTCATCAGAGGCACGCCCGGCGATGTGATAGGATCTGAGCGTTGATGACACGTATCGAATAACGGATTCGGTCGCGATCTGCGCGGCTTCATTGCCGGCAGCAGTACCGCCGACTCCGTCGGCGAGAACCAGTACAGTCGCGAGACGAGTGCCGCGAAGCGGTAGCTGATCCGTGCTCGGGAGACTCGTATCATGAATGACGACCTGAGGATGCACAGTCGATATCAGGTAATGATCCTGATTCTCATTGCGCACGTGTCCCTTGTGCGTGATGCCGAACAGGTCGAGCTCTTCGTCAGTCGGGCGATTCAATCCGGCGAGGTCTGGCACTGGATGTACCGGCAAGAGAAATAGCCGCCGCTCCTTGCCGATACCATGCAAGAGATGGGAGCCGGTGGCAAGGGTGGCCGGAATTCTGATCGTCTGGGTCTGGAGCTGGGCCGCCTGCCGTGCTATGTAGGGGCGTGAAACCGGCCAGCCGATGTTAGCCCTCTTCGCACTGACGACGCTGAGCAGCGCGTTCCTGCTTTTTTGGATTGAGCCGTTGTTCGCGAAGATGGTCCTCCCGATGCTCGGCGGATCGCCAGCGGTTTGGAACACATGTCTCATGTACTTCCAGGCTGTGCTTCTGGTTGGGTACTTGTACGCTCACGTCACATCGCGCCTGTTGAGCTCGCGGAAGCAGGCGGTGT
>JBDSBT010000179.1:0-8382 GCA_039921425.1 Gemmatimonadaceae bacterium
CCCACGGTGATTATCCCTTTTCCGGAAAACACGCCGTTCGAATATTTAATTTGAGCATTCTGGTCGACCGTCACGTCTCCGATTCCCGATTCGAACTTGAGCCATCCCGAATTTCCGGTCTTATTGAAAAAATACCGGACATTGAGCGTGAACGTCGTGCCGCCGCTTGTGCCGACTGCCTGTGTGTCAACGTCGGGCGGCGGCGGGTTGCTGTTGCCGACTCCAAGGTATCGCGTGGAAAGGTCCGCGCTCGAGGGCGGAGCGGTGACTATTTCCTTGCAGGCGACGAGGCTTACTGCAGCGAAGACTGCGACGAGCGGCATACGTTTCATTGCAACTCCCGGATAAGATTCAAGCACGGCTGCGACGTCGATTGTCCGCACGTAGGTTGTGCAGGCAAATGATAATTTAATAGATAGCCACCAACTGTTTACGGCGCTAGGAGACGTTGCCCGAAGGTCCAAGGTTTCTCCCCTCACGGACCCCGCAGCCGCGCCCCGGCTCGGGCGATTTCATGACGTGCATCGGTCACGTAATGCTGGATCTCGCGGTCGCCTGTGGACCAGGCCGCAACCACCTGACGATAATCACGAAGGGCCGCGTCTCGATGGCCGAGCCTCGCTGCGACCTGAGCTCGCTCAAACGCGATCCAGATTTCGACCGGCGTAATGAGATTGTAAACGCGACCGCTGAGAAGTTTTTCCGCCTCCGCAAACCTGCCTCGCGTCGCCAACAGCTTAGCAGTCTCGAGCCGGTCCACGTAACATGCGATGCACAACGTATCGTTCAACGCCGTAAACTCTTTGATTGCAGTCGCGGTGTCGTTCCTCACGAGTCTGAGATAAGCTCTGGCAGAAGATGCGCGATATTTCGCCGATCTCCGCGCGAGAGCTCCACCAACAGCGGCCTCCGCGTCGGCTCTGGCGACAAGCCGTTTTAGATGGGCAGAATCTTTCTGCGCTGAGAACCACGGCAATGCGAAAAACGCTTGTCGAAGGTTCTTGTCAACCCAGTCTCCCGTTACTCGTGTCGCGGTGGCCGGAGGAATGCCGCCGAGTAACGCCATCTCAACAAACATTCGCGATGGCCTGTCTCCAATAATCAGGTAAGCCTCGGCCATGCGACCGTGATATGCGAGCTGGAGCGGCATGAAATTCCAGAGTCGCGTGGAGTCAGCGACAAAAGTCGGGGAAGAGCGGGGTCGCCGGTTCACCGACTGAAGAAGTTTCAGCGCAGTCTGTGCGGTATCCGGCCAATGTCGAAGGATGAAATATGCGGTCAACAATGCAGAAGCCGAAGCCTGATCGAGAACGCTGTCGGACTCGGCCGACGCCGTTCCTCGCGCCACGCGACTAACGATTGCGATTCCCTCCGCTTCCTTGTCGGTTGGGTTCCCGCGCAGGTACGCATCGGCATAACGTCGCCCCGCCGCGGCTCCGTCGAGCGAAAACGCGAGCTCCACTGCGTGTGGATACGCAGGAGCAAACGCGGAGTCGAGAGCGATCGAGCGGTTGAACGCGTCAAGTACGCTGCGATCGGTAACGTTGAGAATGTTCGCCCATCCGTAGTGAAAACGAGCTTCGCCAACCGCATACCATACCTCCGGGTCGCTTGGGTATCGTGAAGCGGCGGTGTTTACCGTTTCGAACAGACGAGTCACCTTGTGCCAGTCCATCGAATCGAGCAGAACCGGCGCGAGCGCGGCGGAAATCGAGTCGGCGGTAATGAGCAGGCTGTCCCGGGGAGTCAAGCCACGGTTCTTCATGCCGGCGGAAAGCCAGAGAGTTCGGGCAACCGAATCTTTCCCGTCTTTTTGCCAACCCACAACCTGTGCTTCTCTCCGAAGCGCAATTGCGAAACTGGTGTCGAACCGAACCGCGCGCGCGTAGGAAACTGCTGCAGAATCCCATGAAGTTCGGCGATAGAACTGCTCGCCCTGAAGGAATGCACGCAACGCATCAACGGATTGAGAGCCGAACGAGGAATGCCTGACGGCTCCAATGCGGTGCGTTTTTCCCAGCTGCCCGAGTAACGCTATCGTGAATCTTGCCGCTGTTGCTTCGACCGTCGAATCGCGAACGTCCGTCTCCCACACTTTTCCATCGGTTGCATTGACGTAACCTCCGTGCAATCGAACTGTATCTACAGAGCTGCCCACGAGCCGGCCGAAAACGGCGTATTGCGCATTCGTTCTTTGAGCAACTTGCTTCGCCGAGTTTGCGTTTGAGGCGCCGACAAATCCTTTGATGGAAACGGTTGGTGAGACGGTCACGAAGGGTCCCACACCGTCCAGATTCCTCGCCAGTACGTCTACCATGCCTTCGCGCCAGAGCGCGAGGTCACTGTTCAACGCATCGAACGGCGCGATGGCAATTGTTACCCGCTCGGTTGAGCCGGAAACTCCGCGGCCTTTCCAGTAGAAGAAGCCGAGCGCTCCAATCGCGATGAGCGCAAGGGGAATCAGGACCGAGCGTTTTAGCCAGAGCTTTCCGCCTGTCTTCCAGTCGAACCTTTGCGGCAGCGGAACGGCAACGCCGGGCGTGGCGTCGAGAGAATCGCGAAACTCTGCGGCGGTTTGAAACCGCAGTGCCGGATCCTTCTCCATCGCCTTCCGAATCGACTCCGCAATGTTAAGAGGAGTGTCAGCCCGGACATCAATGACCGACGGTGCCTCTTTCGTCAGGTGCGCGACGAGAATTGCCTGATCGGTCGCGCCGGTGAAGGGAGGCACACCCGTGAAAATCTCGTAACCGACAACGCCCACTGAATAGATATCAGAGCGCGCATCGACATTCCGTTCGCCGAGCGCCTGCTCGGGCGCCATGTATCCAACGGTGCCGAGAGACATTCCAGTGCCGGTGAGCCGCTCGGCCGGCTTACCGTCGGCGCTGCTCAGCGCCGCCGCAATTCCAAAGTCCGCGAGAACCGCGTGCCCATCCTGAATGAGGACGTTCTCCTGCTTGATGTCTCGATGGATTACTCCAAGCTTGTGCGCATAGGCCAGCGCGTCAGTCATCTCGCGCAGAATGCGGATCGCATATGGAATTGGCAGCTGATGCTCGCGCTCGAGAACTCCGCGTAGCGATTCACCGTCAATGAACGGCATGATGTAGTGCACCAGGCCGTCCTTCACGCCGGCCGATATCACCGGCAGTATGTGCGGATGCTGAAGCGCGGCGGTGACCTCACTCTCTCTCCTGAAGCGCGCGAGCATCATCGGGCTCAGCAGATCCGGCGGGAGGATCTTGATGACGACCCTCCGGCGAAGAGCTATGTCTGTCGCAAGGAAGAGGCGGCTCATGCCTCCGCCTTTCATCTCCGAATTGACCTCGTACACGTCAACGAAGCTATTCTTCAGCTGGTCGAGCATCTCGTTCTGTACGCCGCCTGGTATGCTGGCGGCCGGTTCGCCGTCGGCGACTGGGTCAGTTTCAGCGGACTTCGTCGGAAGCATCGCGTCCGCAAAAGCATCCACCGTCTGCCATCGATCTTCCGGTTTCCTCGCCATTGCCTTGTCGATCGCTTTCGCAACTCCTTCTGGGACGTCGTCCCGAATCGAGCTCAATGGCTTCGGCGTTTTCGAGAAACGCGCAGCCATCAACATCTGCGGCGACCCGGCAGTGAAGGGGGTTACGCCGGCGAGCATCTCGTAGACCACGCACCCGAGCGAATAGATGTCGCTGCGAAGATCGAGATCACGGTCCGCCATCACCTGTTCCGGGCTCATGTACGCCGGAGTGCCGAGTGTTATGCCTGTGCGAGTG
Source organism: Gemmatimonadaceae bacterium (assembly GCA_039921425.1). Taxonomy (GTDB): domain Bacteria; phylum Gemmatimonadota; class Gemmatimonadetes; order Gemmatimonadales; family Gemmatimonadaceae; genus UBA4720. The sequence goes on from JBDSBT010000179.1 coordinate 3,765, forward strand.
AGGCGATCGCCGGTGGACCCGGCAATCGCGCGCGCGACCCCAAAGTCGAGTACGTATACTTTGTCGCCCGACAACAGAATGTTCTCGGGCTTGATGTCGCGATGGACGATGCTGCGCTCGTGCGCGTATCCCATGGGACCAGCGATCGCCACCGCAATTCTTTGTACTTCGTCAACGGCAAGGCGGGGCTCGCGCATCAGTCTGTCGCGCAGCGACTCGCCGTCTACGAAGTCCATCGCATAGAAGGGCAGGCCGCCGCTCGTTGTTCCACTTTCGAGCACTCGCGGAATGCGAGGGTGATCGAGCTCGGACGAGAACGCTATCTCACGAAAAAAACGCTCGCGAGTGACGACGCTGCCCAGCTCCGGACGGAGAACCTTGACGGCGACACGGGATTCGTCGCGGACGTCCGCGCAGAGGTACACGGTCGCCATTCCGCCGTGGCCCAGCTCTCGTTCGATTCGATAATGCTCGCCGAGCATTTCATCGCGCCGGTCGGGGGGAATCTGAGGCACGCCTGACGGTGAGGAGGGTCAATTCTCAGGGCCGCTTTTCGGCCATCGTGAGTTTCATATTACGGGCACTGCAGTCGCACCCGCAACCTCGCACTGGCGATTGATTCAGAGGTGCATCGTGAGGGCTCGACAATACCGTTCCGAATGGCGTATCGGACGAGGTCGCTCACCGAGCGCAATCTCAGCTTGCGCATGATGTCGGTTCGGTGCGCTTCCACTGTTTTCACGCTGAATCCGAGTGTCGCCAGCCGTTCGGGGCATCGGGATCACCCCGCTGGGAAGCGCACGGGTCCGAGGAAAATGTATCGGACGTTTCGGGGAGAGAGAAGGACATTGATTTCGCGCAGGAATGGAGCGTTGCGGATAATTTTCCAGGAATGCTAGACGATCACGTGTTGACGGCCATCAAACAAGATCGAGCGAACAAGCGACAGGCAGCAGCGCGGGTCATTCGCGCCGCGCAGCTGGGGATGCTCGTGAATGCCGCTTTGGCGATCGTCAAGCTCGTCGCGGGCATCGTTGGCAGCAGCTATGCCTTGATTGCGGACGCGGTGGAGTCTACCGCCGATATTTTCGGTTCACTTGTGGTGTGGGGCGGCCTTCGCGTAGCCAGTCGCGATCCCGACGAGGAATATCCGTTCGGATACGGAAAGGCTGAGTCAGTGTCGGCCGTGGTCGTCTCGATGATGCTGCTCGCCGCTGCCGTGGGAATCGCATTCGAAGCCGTCCGCGAGATTCGCATTCCCCATATGACCCCGGCTCCCTGGACACTGATCGTGCTTGTTGCCGTTCTCATTGTGAAGTACGCGATGTATCGCCGGACGTCAGCGATCGGCGAAGAAGCGGGGAGCACGGCAGGCAAGGCAGATGCGTGGCACCATGCAAGTGACGCGATAACGTCGGCGTCTGCCTTCATCGGAATCTCGATTGCGCTATGGGGCGGGCCGGGATGGGAGCAGGCGGACGACTGGGCGGCGTTGTTTGCATCGACGATCATCTTCTACAACGGCCTGCTGCTCGCGCGCCCGGCCCTCGGCGATCTGATGGACAAAATGCCGAGCAATGAGATTATCGAGCCGGTGCGAGAAGCAGCTCGCTCGGTGCCGGGGGTGCTCGACGTGGAAAAGCTGTCTCTGCGGAAGGCGGGATTGGTCTACTACGCCGACATGCACGTGCAGGCGGATGCGTTGATGTCACTGCATGATGCGCACGAGCTGAGCGGCGCCGTAAAGAGCGCGGTCAGGGCCAAGGTGCCGCGCATTGCTGGAGTTCTCATTCACATGGAGCCGTACGAAGAAGAGGCTGCGCGAAAGAGAACGCCGGTTCCTACGCCGACTTGAGCGCCTGGCCCACCTGAGTCAACGACTGGCGCGCATCGCCAAACAGCATGCGCGTTTTTTCGTGATGGAACAATGCGTTCTCGATGCCGGCGAACCCGTGACCCATGCTTCGCTTTAGCACGATGATGTTGCGCGCCTTGTCCACGTCGAGAATCGGCATTCCATAAATCGGGCTCGACGGGTCGTCTCTCGCGGCGGGGTTGACGACGTCATTCGCTCCGACTACGAGCACAACGTCCGTCTGAGCGAATTCGCCGTTGACCTGATCCATCTCCAGCAACTGGTCGTAAGGCACGTTCGCCTCGGCAAGGAGAACGTTCATGTGACCTGGCATGCGTCCGGCGACCGGATGGATCGCGTATTTGACATCGACGCCACGTTTCTCGAGGTCCGTCGCCAGCTCGCGAACGGTGTGCTGTGCCTCAGCTACCGCCAAACCATATCCGGGAACGATGACGACGCTCCGCGCGTAAGCGAGCGCAATCGCGGTGTCTTCCGCGGTCGTCTGCCGAATTGAGCGTAGGGTGCTGTCCACGCCCGCCACCCCTGCTGTCCCTGCCGCACCGAATGCTCCGAACAACACATTCCCCACCGAGCGATTCATCGCAGTGCTCATCAGCAGCGTGAGCAGTGTGCCGGAAGCACCGACGAGCACACCTGCAACGACCAGCATCTGATTGTGCAGAACGAAACCGGTGAGGGCAGCCGCCAGTCCCGTCAGCGAATTGAGAATCGAGATCACGACTGGCATGTCGCCGCCACCGATCGGCAGCACAAACATCGCGCCGAGAAGGAGCGCGCCAGCAAACAGGGCCCAAAGCGCAGCAGTGCCGGAGTGATTGGTGACGACTGCCACTCCGAGTGCGATGACCACGAGAAGCAGAAGCGCGTTGACCGCCCGTTGCAACGGAAACTGAAGCGGTTTGCTGGACAGGATCTCCTGAAGCTTTCCGTATGCGACAAGGCTCCCCGTCAAAGACACTGCGCCAATGAAGGTTCCAAGGACGATTGCAATTGTTTCGCCCGCGCCCGTGCCCTCGCCAGCGGTGAGACGCAGGTATTCAGCGACCGACACGAGCGCGGCAGTTCCGCCGCCCATTCCGTTAAAGAGCGCGACCATCTGCGGCATGGCGGTCATTTGAACCGTCCGAGCAAAGTACGTCCCGATGATCGCGCCCAGGACCATGCCTCCAGCGATAAGCCAGAACGACATGATCTGCCGGTCGAGCAGCGTTGCGCCGAGGGCGAGAAACATCCCCGCTGCGGCGAGTTGATTTCCGGAACGTGCCGACGCCGGCGAGCTAAGGCGCTTAAGGCCGAAGATGAAAAGCACCGCAGCCACGATGTATGCGATCGCGATGAGTGATTCCCGCGAATCAAGCATCTTTGACGTCCTTTTCGCGCTTCTTGAACATCTCGAGCATTCGATCCGTGACGACGAATCCTCCGAACACATTCGCCGCACCGAACACGACAGCGACGAAGCCAAGCCCGCGGAGGAGCGGAGTGTTCGCTGCCCCGGCGACGAGCATGGCTCCCAGCACAACGATGCCGTGAATTGCGTTCGTTGCCGACATTAGCGGAGTATGAAGCACCGATGGCACTCTCGAGATCACCTCGAAGCCAACGAAGATCGCGAGAATGAAAACGTAGATGCCGAGGATCAGCTCGTTGCTCATGATTGTTTTTCGGATAGACGCTGCAACACCGCCCGGTTGCGAACCTCGCCGGCCGTTGTGACGCAGACAGCGCTGGTTATGTCGTCGTTGAGATCGAGATTCAGTTCGCCGTCTTTGGTGAGATGCGTAACGAGTGCGGCGACGTTCTTCGAGTACATGTGACTGGCGTGATACGCAAGATCGCTCGAGATGTGAAGCGGAGCGATGATCGTCACACCATGGCGCACGACAGTTTCACCCGGAACGGTGAGCTCGCAGTTGCCGCCCTGCTCGCCGGCGAGATCGACAATGACCGAGCCCGGCTTCATTGCGGCGACCGTTTCCGCGGTGACGAGAAGAGGTGCCTTGCGCCCGGGTACCAATGCGGTGGTGATGATCACGTCGGCGAGCTTTGCGCGCTCGTGAATCAGCTCCTTTTCCTGGCGAATATGGTCTTCCGACAGTTCTTTCGCGTAGCCGCCCGCGTCCTGAGCGTCGTGATTGTCCACGGGCAGCTCGACGAAAGTCGCACCGAGACTCTGAACCTGCTCCTTCACAACGGGACGTGTGTCGAAAGCCTCGACCACGGCACCGATACGTCTCGCGGTGGCGATTGCCTGTAGTCCCGCGACGCCGGCTCCGATCACGAGCACCCGGGCCGGTTTTACCGTTCCGGCCGCCGTCATCAACATCGGAAAAAATCTTGGCAGTGCGTTCGCGGCCATGAGCACCGCCTTGTAGCCGGCGACGGTGCTTTGTGAGGAGAGCGCGTCCATCATCTGAGCGCGCGTAGTTCGAGGAACCAGCTCCATCGTACACGCCGTGATCTTTCTCTCGGCCAGCGACGCGAAGAGCTCAGGGTCGCCTGACGGCTGAAGCAGGCCGAGGAGGACTGCGTTTGGCTCAATCATGGAAAGCTCGTCGCTGTCTCCCGATGAAGACGGACGCTGAACCTTCAAAAGCATCTGTGATCCTGCGTACAGCGATCGCGCGTCCGATTCTATCGTAGCGCCGGCTCCCGCATACGCGTCGTCGGGAAATCCTGCTCGTGAGCCCGCTCCCGCCTGGACTGCCACCGTATGACCGATTTTCAATAGTTGAGGAA
>JBDSBT010000180.1:0-21605 GCA_039921425.1 Gemmatimonadaceae bacterium
GACCAGTACCTACAAGACATACAGAAGCTCCCGCTGATAACCGACGCCGAGGAAGAGCGACGGTTGGCACGACGTGCCCAGGCTGGAGACGAAAAGGCGGCTGAACGGCTGGTCACCGCCAACCTGCGATTCGTTATCTCGTACGTGAAGAAGTATCAGGGTCACGGACTCGACCTGAGCGAGCTCGTCGCCATCGGTAACGAAGGTCTTCTCAAGGCGGTTCGGAAATTCGATCCTGAACAGGGCGTTAAGTTCATCTCGTACGCCGTGTGGTGGGTTCGCCAGGCAGTACTCAAAGCCCTCGCCGAACAAACCCGCTCAGTACGAATCCCGCTCAATCAGAATTCCCAGCTCATCAAGCTGGCCCGCGCCCAGACAGTTCTTTCCCAGGTCCTCAAGCGCGACCCCACCGACAACGAAATTGGACGTCTCCTCGAAGAAACTCCCGAGGCAGTTCGCTCAGCCAAGCAGATGTCGGCCACGGAAATCTCCCTCGACGCTCCAATCGACCGCTCCGATCGCGAAGCCTGCACCCTTGGTGAGCGTTTCGCTGGTGTGAACGGTGACGAGATCGAAGAGGTCACCGACTTCCATCTAATGAAGGAGTTCATCGACAAGGTGTTCAGGAAATATCTGACGCCCCGCGAGAGAAAAATCCTTCACCTGTACTACGGTCTGGAACAGGGGTCCGATGCCATGACGCTCGAGAAGATCGGCGCGCTCATGGGTGTCACACGCGAGCGCATTCGTCAAATCCGCGAGCGTGCATTCGAGAAGCTTCGCGAATCACCAGACGGAGCGGCTTTGTCGGGGTTCTGGACCGCAGACTAACGGGAGCAGTACAGTGGCAACGGACGCTCAGCGCATTCCGGCGTTCGTCAATCCGGAATCAGGAACAGCAGAAGGGGCCCGTAAGGCATTAGCCACGGGCCCTTTCGACGTTCATGAAGTAGAGCCCGACAAGCTGAAGGACGAGATTGCCGAAGAAGTGACGAAAGGCGCCAGGCGAATCCTCATCGCCGGCGGCGACGGAACCATTCGTACCGCGGTCGAAGTAGTCGCCGGGTCGGGCGTCGAGCTCGCCGTGCTGCCTTCAGGAACCCTCAACCACTTCGCAAAGGATCACGAGCTTCCTCTCGACTTGGACGAAGCGGCGAAAGTAGCGGCCGCCCCTCAAGTCGGACCAGTTGATGTTGGGCGGGTTGGAGAAAATCTTTTTCACGGCACGTGCTCCATCGGGGCGTACGTGAAGTTCATGAGGCATCGCGATCGTCTCGAGTCGAAACTGGGGTACAAGATTGCGACGTTCGTGGCCGGCATCTGGACGTTTTTTACCATGCCGACGATCGCGGTCGAGATGGAAATCGAAGGCAAGAAGCAGATTTATCGCACGCCGCTCCTGTTCGTCGCAGTCGGAGAGCGCGAGCTGAAAATCCCGACCCTTGGCGGACGCGTAAAAGGTGGTCAACGCGGCCTTCATGTGATGGTAGTCCGCGGCCGCCGCAGAGCCCGCCTGTTCTTCCTCGCCCTCGATGCGTTCTCGCGCGGAGTGGACAATGCGGCCCGCGCACCAGAGCTGGACGCGTTCATCGTTGAGCGCTGCAAGGTCTCCATGCGAAGACGCCACACGAGAATTTCGTTCGACGGAGAGGGACAATCTGTTGATACGCCGCTGGAGTATGCGCTCGAGAGGGATATACTCCTACTTGTCGGCGGCGAGACCAGCCGCCCGGCAGGAGAAGCTTCCCCTCTCGCGTAGTGGCGTAATGAGCGATACCGCACTTGCTGAAAAACTGGAGAAGATAGTCGGCCAGCGTTTCGTCCTCGGTCGAGATGGCGACTTGCTCGTCTACAACTCCGACGGTTTACCCGGCTACCGGCGGAAGCCACGGTTGGCTGTGTTTCCAGGCACTCGCGAGGAAACCGTCGCCGTCGTCCGTGCGTTGGCCGAGTCGGGTACGGCGTTCGTTCCGCGCGGTGCCGGTACCGGCTTGTCGGGCGGCGCACTCGCCGACGATCTGGTGCTCCTCGGCCTGCATCGACTCAAACGTGTCATATCGATTGATCACGAAAACCTTCGAGCAGTAGTCGAGCCCGGAGTCGTGAACCTCTCACTCAACCGAACGGTTGCGCCGCTCGGCTTGCTCTACGCTCCGGACCCTTCGAGCGAAGCGGCGTGCACCATCGGCGGAAACATTGCCGAAAACGCCGGCGGCCCTCACTGCCTCAAATATGGCGTGACACTGAACCACGTTTTCGCTATAACTGCAATTCTTCCTGATGGCGAGATAGTCACGCTCGGCAACCCTGAAGGTGAGATCGATGGTTACGACCTTCGAGGCGCGTTCATCGGATCGGAGGGCTGCTTCGGAATCGCACTCGACGTTACGGTGAAGCTCACCCGAAAACCGGCAGCAGTCAGAACGATGCTCGCCGATTTTACGTCGGTCGACGACGCGGCTCACGTTGCATCGGAAATCATCGCTTCGGGAATTGTCCCCGCAGCGCTCGAGTTCATGGACAGCCCGACAATCAAGGTCGTCGAATCGTCGGTCTATGCCGCTGGATACCCGGCCGATGCTGCCGCTGTGCTCCTGATAGAAGTGGACGGAACAGAGGCCGGCGTGAACTTCGACCGCGACGCCATTCGGAACATCTGCATGTCGGGCGGCGCACGATCGGTGAAAGTCGCCGGCAATGACGCTGAGAGAACACGGCTTTGGCAAGGTCGAAAGAAAGCTTTCGGAGCGATGGGACGCATGGCGCCGCATCTCGTCGTTCAGGATGCCGTCATCCCGCGGACGAAGCTGGCTGAAGTGCTCGAGAAGATCGCCGCTATCGCCACGGAAAATCACGTCACTGTCTGCAATGTTTTTCACGCTGGCGATGGGAATCTCCATCCGAACATTCCCTACAACGCCGATGACCCCGACGAAGCCGCACGTGTTCACAAGTCGATGGGTGAAATTATGCACGCCTGCGTGGACGCCGGTGGAAGCATCACGGGCGAACATGGCGTCGGTCTGGACAAGATTGGCTACATCGATCTGATTTTTTCTCCGGACTCGCTGCGCGCGATGTGCCGATTACGCGAAGTATTCGACCCCCATCATCGGTCGAATCCCCGCAAGGTCGTTCCGATTCACGCGTGCCAGGAATGGAAGGCCGCTCCATCCGGACGAGCCGTCAGGGAAACGGAATCATTTGCGGGGTCGGAGTGACGAATCAAGGTTTGCTCTCGCTCGAGTCATCACCCGCTGCTGGGGCGGTTCAGGAAACCGTTCACGAGGCGGTGGCAACCTCGACACCTCTCAGAATTTCCGGGCGGGCCAACTGGATCGATGCGGGACGACCGGTGGCGGCGACAAAGATCCTTTCGCTGGCGGCACACGACGAGGTCGTCGATTACGTCCCCGGAGATTTGACGATCACGGTGAGCGCTGGTATGTCGCTTCGGGAAATCGAGCGCATTACCCGTGAACAAGGTCAGTGGCTTCCTCTTGACCCGCACGGCAGTGACGCCGGAACGATCGGGGCCACCATCGCAACCGGTTCGTTCGGCGCGCTCGCGCATTCCTTTGGGCGACCGCGCGATCTCGTGCTAGGTGTCGAATTCGTGACGGGTGAAGGCAGCATTGTGAGAGGCGGAGGGCGCGTTGTAAAGAACGTCGCCGGTTTCGACCTCGTTCGGCTCGTGACGGGTTCATGGGGAACAATCGGCGTAATCACGCAGGCGACCCTGCGATTGTATTCGCTGCCGCCGCATCCTGTCAGCCTTGCTCTTACCATAAGGGATGGCCAGCAGACGGTCGGCCAGCGCGTGAAAGCCCTTCTTGCTTTGCCAATTACACCGGCGTCGGTTGAGATCGTCGATGCTGACGTCGCGGGGCTTCTCGGCCTGCCATGCAGGAAGGCGTTACTTGTTCAGCTCGGGGGCAATCGCGCAGCCGTTGACGCACAGCTTGACGCCATCTCTTCCCTTGGCGGAGTTTCTGAAGTGTTTCCCGAAGTGTGGCAACGACTCCGGGTCATTGACGACATTGCTGCCGGCGATCCGGCCACCAATGAAAACGAGCCGAATATCGTGGTTCGAGTGTCTGGATTGCCTGCACGGATTGGAGACATGTGGACGACTGTCGAGAAAACGATCCAGGCGATAGACGGCGCACGAATGCATGCAAGCGGCGGACTTGGAATCGTGAGGTGCATCCTTCCGCCCACCGCATTCGAAGCAGTTCATGCGATCGCCGAAGCCTGCCAAAGCGAAACGCTGGTGTGCGAGCGAATGCCGCGTGAGCTCTGGCCGCAAATCTCACCAACTGTGATCGGCGATGCGGCTTCACGACGTATCAAGGCTACGTTTGACCCCCGGAATATTCTCAACCCCGGCATACTCGGCTGATATGACAGGTGCTACATTTTCGGTTACGGACGAGTCGCCGACACCCGCGGACGCAAATCGCCCGTGTGCGCTCGAGGGAACCCCGTTGGCGGCGGCATTGCCTGGAATCAATGCCTGCGTTCACTGCGGGTTCTGCCTTCAGGCGTGCCCTACGTACCTCACGCTCGAAGACGAGAATGAAAGTCCGCGCGGACGGATTTTCCTCATGCGCTCATTGCTCGAAGGCACGGTTACGCCCAACGACAGCTCCGTGCGCGCTCATATCGATCGGTGCCTTGGGTGCCGGGCGTGTGAGACTGCGTGCCCGTCGGGAGTGCCGTACGGACAACTGCTTGAGGCGACCCGCGCCACCCTTCGCGAGGCGGAGTTGCCTCCGCTCACGGCTCGGCTGATTCTTTTCGTGTTTTCACACCCGGGTCTCATGAAACTCGCGATGTTCGCGTCGCGCCTGTTCGCGGCGACCCCGATTCCAAGTCTCATGTCGAAAATACGCGGACGCGCCGGGTTCGGAATGGCGATGCTGGCATCTACGGGCTCGCCTCTCGAGCGCGATCCGTATGACGCCACCGGGAACGGCGAGCGCGGCACCACCTCCGTACTCCTCGGCTGCGTCATGGAAGGCCTGTTCACCGAGACCAATCGCGCGACTGAACGCGTCCTCAGCAAGAATGGCTATGAGGTGACGGCAGTCCCCGGCCAGGGATGTTGCGGTGCACTTCACGCGCACGCCGGTGACCTCGAGAACGCGAGAAAACTCGCGCGACGGAATATCGAGGCTTTCGAGAGATCACCAAGCGAGTACATCGCCGTGAACGCGGCCGGATGTGGTGCGATGATGAAGGAGTACGGCCATCTGCTTCATGACGATCCTGAATGGAGCAACCGAGCCGTCGCTGTGTCAGCGCGAGTGCGCGACGTGAGCGAGCTCCTTGCGGCCGCCGGTCCGATACCTGGCGGAAGAATGCCGTTGCGGGTCACCTACGATGCGCCCTGTCACCTGGTTCACGCGCAAAGAATTACGCTGCCGCCGCTGGCCGTCCTGGCAGCTGTGCCGGGCCTCGAGCTGATACCGCTGCGCGATTCGGAGAACTGCTGTGGCAGCGCCGGCATCTACAACCTGATCGAGCCGGAGACATCGGATGCCGTGCTCGCGCCAAAGCTCGAGAACATAGCGGACACGGGAGCTCAGTTCGTCGCAACGGGCAATCCCGGATGTCTCATGCAAATCGGCGCCGGGCTCATCAGGTCAGGATCGCGGGCGCGAGCAATTCACCCCGTCGATATTCTGGATGCTTCATACGCGATGAAAGCTTTTTGAACTGCCACTGAAGAATAGTTGGCGTTGACCGACCCACTCGTTTAATTGAAGGTATGTCCGACGCGAGTGAGTATGCGGCCATGCGCGCTGGCGCGCTGCTGATCGATCGGAGCGATAGAACGCGCATCCGATTCGGCGGCGCACGTGCAGCCGAGCTGGTCACTGGCCTCGTTACGAACGATGTGCTGGCGCTGACTCCCGGCCACGGACAGTACGCCGCCGCGCTGACGCCAAAAGGAAAGATTGCAGCCGACATCCGGATTTTTGCCGATCAGGACGGGCTTCTCACCGACACATCCGCCCGCGCGTCCGCCGGATGGCGTGATATCGTCACAAAGTACATCAACCCCCGTATCGCGCCGTATCGCGACGTAACAGCCGAAACGCGCGACCTTGGAGTATTCGGTCCAAAAGCGCGGAAGATCGTCGCAATGGTAACGGGAGCAGACGAAGGCGCGCTGGAGCAGCTTCACGCTTACGGTAATGTGACCGCTGGCGCGGATGGCTCTCGGATGACGGTAGTACGGGTGAATGATATCGAGCCCGAGGGCTACGAGATTTTTCTGCCAATCGCGCTCGAAAAGAAAGTGAGGGAGGACCTGCTTTCTAATGGAGCGATTCCAGGCTTGCCTCAGTCCTGGGACATTGCCCGAATCGAGGCTGGTCGCCCGGAATGGGGGATCGACATGAACGATGCGACGATTCCCCAGGAAGCCAATCTGGACGCCCTTGGCGCGATTTCCTACACGAAGGGCTGTTACACCGGCCAGGAAACGGTTGCTCGCGTTCACTTCCGGGGGCACGTGAACCGGTTTCTGCGACGCCTTCATTTTGTTAGCGCGTCGATCCCGCCTATCAACGCGGAGCTGACTGACGATACGGGGAATGTCGTCGGGGACATCCGGAGCGTTGCGATGTCACCGCGTCAGGGCGGCGTGGCCATCGCCATGGTAAGGCGGGAGGTGCCACCGGGAACGACGCTGCATGCTCGCTGGGAAGGCGGCGAATGCACCGTACAGATCGCTACAATAGAAAAGGGCGCGACTGGTTAGTCGCGCCCTTTTCGTATTGCGGAGGAAGAAGATTACTTCTTCTTCATCATTTCAGACTTCATCATCGAATCCTTCATCATCGAATCCTTCATCATCGTCGAGTCCATCATCTTCATACCCGTGTCCATGCCGACCGGAGCTGGTGCCATTGCGGCGGACGTGTCAACCATAGCGTCGTCCTTCTTGGTGCATGCGGCAAGGGCGAGAACTGCGACAACTAGTGCGATGCGCTTCATTTGGAAATTCTCCTGGAGAGGGGGCCAACGTGGTTAAACGCCGGTCCGTGCACGCATGTCGCGATGCTCGTTAATGGCGCGGCGAAAAAGTTATCGTTTCAAGAATGGGTGTCAAGAGGAGCAGACACCCAGGGTACAGTACTTAAAGATAGCCCTTTTTGGCCTATCGAGAAGGGGTCATGAGTAGTTCGGACAATTGCCCCAGGCTAGATTAAGGCCTTCCCCTTTACGCAGCACTCCGGAGTCAATTTGTCGTCGCATTTCCCGGAAACGTTCGGAGCCCTTAAGCGCTCGAAGTGGGCACAGCCCGAGCTCGCCGTCCGGTCGGTCAAGGATGAGCTGAGGTCCAATCTTCTCGCGAGGCTTGCCCGGGGCGGACCCCTGTTCAAGGGCGTTGTCGGATACGAAGACACTGTCATGCCCCAGATCGTCAACGCCCTTCTGTCGCGCCACAACCTCATTCTTCTTGGACTGAGAGGACAGGCCAAGTCGCGTATCCTGCGCGCCTTGACCACGCTGCTCGACGACGTAATCCCCATCGTCGCGGGGAGTGAAGTGAATGACAACCCGTTCGCGCCGATTTCCCGTTTCTCGCGCAACATGCTCGACGAGTGCGGCGAGGCAACCTCCATCGCGTGGGTAGGGCGCGATAGCAGATTTGTCGAAAAGCTGGCGACTCCGGACGTGACTGTCGCTGACATCATTGGCGACGTCGACCCCATCAAGGCCGCGCGCGGCGGCCACGTGCTTTCAGACGAGCTGACGATTCACTACGGAATGCTGCCGAGGGCGAACCGCGGAATCTTTGCGCTCAACGAGCTTCCCGACCTTGCCGGCAAGGTGCAGGTGAGTCTCTTCAACATCATGCAGGAAGGCGACGTTCAGATCAAAGGCTATCCAATTCGCCTTCCCCTCGACGTTCTGCTCTGCTTCACCGCGAATCCCGAAGACTATACCGCTCGCGGCAAGATCATAACTCCGCTCAAGGATCGAATCGGCAGCGAGATTCAGACGCATTACCCCGAGGAAGTCTCGACCGGAATGGCCATCACGGAACAGGAAGCGTGGATCGACCGTGGCGCCAAGCCGGTCCGAGTGCCCGACTTCATCGCCGAAGTCGTGGAGCGCATCGCATTCGAGGCCCGCGAGGACAAGCGCATCGACAAGCGCTCGGGTGTCTCGCAGCGCATGCCGATCACGGTTATGGAGAACATCGTCAGCAACGCCGAGCGACGGTCGCTGGCGACAGGCGAAACCGACATCGTTCCACGAATTGGCGACATCTACGCAGCGCTGCCCGCCATCACCGGCAAGATTGAGCTGGAGTACGAAGGCGAGCTGGTTGGCGGCCACAACATCGCACGTGAGCTGATTCGCCGCGCAGCGGACGCAACGTTCCAGGAACGCACAGGTGGAGTCAACGCCGACGACATCATCATGTGGTTCGACGGCGGCGGGGCGCTTCAGGTGAATGATGACGTTTCGGCGGCCGCAGTCGTCGACGGCTTCCGATCGGTTCCGGGACTCCTTGGCATTGTCGAGCTCACTGCACTCGCCGACAAGAGCGACAAGCCGCTTGTCGCCGCCGCTTGCGAGCTGGTGCTCGAATCGCTCGTAGCTCGCCGAAAGATTTCGAGAAGCGATGCGGGCCTGTACTCGCGATCGCACGACGAGAAGCGGCGCCGGCCTTACCAGGAATAGATGTCGATCGTCACCGTTTCCCGTCTGTACGGGTCCGGTGGGTCGGAGGTCGCCGCGCGAGTGGCGAATTCACTCGGATGGTCCCTGCTCGACAACGCCGTAGTTGACGCAGTAGCTGCGCGACTTGGTGTGACCCGCGATGAAATTGCCGCCCGCGAGGAGAGGGTCCCTTCCCTTGTCGAACGCCTGGTTGAAACGATGGCGCTCGGCTCGCAGGACTGGGCCGGTGCGATCAGCGCCGGAAAGCGTGCACCGACGGACGCCCAGATGATCGAGGTGACTCGCCACATCGTTGACGAGACAATAGCTCGCGGACCAGCTGTGATTGTCGGACGGGGGGCTCAATCAATGTTGGCGGAGAGAAGTGACGCACTCCATGTGCTCTGTCACGCGCCCAGATCGTCGCTCATAGCCCGGTCGATGACGCGCGACCGGCTGGGCGAGGAAGCAGCCGAAAAGCTGGTCGGCGACACGAATTCGCATCGCGAGCAGTGGGTTCGGCGCCATTGGAATCGCGAATGGCTCGACCCATCCAATTATCACTTGTCGGTCAATACGGAATCACTCGGCATCGCCGGCGCTGCGGATGTGATCGTCGCCGCAGCGCGGGTCAGGTTTGCGCTCTTCTGAGCCTAGTCCTGTGGGTTCGTCGCGAAGACAGTCGCTTCGGTGATCATCGAGCGATCGTTCATCTCGAGCATGTCGCAGATGATGCTTGCGATGTCCTCACCCTCCAGCTTGCTCGCGTTTTTCGGTCGTGGGCTTCCAGCGTTGGCGAAAAAATTCGTCTGAACTTCGCTCGGATTCACCTGCATCACGCGGACGTTGTTCTTCCTGAGCTCGCCACGCCAGCTCTCAGTCAATGCATTCACGGCGAACTTCGTAGACGCGTAGGTACTGCCCCCGGCGCTTCCCTTCTTTCCCGCTGTAGAAGCGATGTTCACGATGTTGCCTGTGTTCACTTTCACGAAGTGTCTGGCTGACTCCCGGGCGACGAGCATGGCGCCAAGCACGTTGGTCTCCCAGACACGGCGGAAGTCATCGGTCTTGATGTCAACAAGCGGCGCCCAGCTTCCAGTGCCGGCGTTGTTGATCAGGATGTTATAGCCGCCAAGCTCCTTGACGACGCGCTCGACCATTCGGACGACGTCGTCTTCGTGAGATACATCGGCAACGATTCCAAGCGCGCCGAGTTCGGCCGCTGCCTGCTCGACAGCGTCTGCCTTCCGTCCACAGATTGCCACGTCCGCGCCGCGATCGCGAAGCAGCTGAGCGGTCGCGTAGCCGATGCCAGAACTCCCGCCGGTGATCAGCGCCTTTCCTTGCTTGAGATCCATTGTAACCCTCTATATGAGTTGGGACAGCCAGCATCAGCCGTCAATTGTTGATCGTGCCGCTGCGACAAAGGTGGACACGTCATTTTCGGTGGTATCGAAAGAGGCCACGAATCGGGCCTCGGAGATTGCCTCAGTCCAGACCTGAAAAGACGCGATTTCCTGAAGCGCGGAAATGTGCTCGCGCGGGATGGTGGCGAACACTTCATTGGCCTGGACTTCCTGCGTGAGCCGCACTCCGTCGATCGACGCAAGCCCCCGCGCAAGTAGCGACGCCATTCTGTTCGCGTGGGCGGCGCTCTTAATCCAAAGGTCGTTATCGAGAAGTGCGTCGAACTGAGCAGCGATGAATCGCATCTTCGACGAAAGCTGCATTCCCTGCATGCGGCGATACGCAAAGTTGCGCGCGAGCTCAGGGTCAAAGAAAACGACGGCCTCGCCAGCGATCATCCCGTTCTTCGTGCCGCCGAATGAAAGCACGTCTACACCGGCGTCACCGGATATCTCACGCAACGAGACGCCGAGGTGGGCGGCGGCGTTGGCCAGCCGTGCACCGTCCATGTGCAGCTTCAGTCCATGTTCGTGAACAAAGCTCGAGATGACACGAATCTCGTCCGGCGAATAGACGGTCCCGTACTCCGTTGCCTGAGAGATCGACACGGCGCTGGGCTGAACGTGATGGTCGTTCCCGAAATCATGGAAATGCATCGCGATTCCGTCTCGATCTATTTTGCCGTCGCGAGTCGGAACCGGAGACAGCTTGCACCCGACATGTTTCTCCGCCGCGCCGCACTCCGATGTATAGATGTGGGCGGTCTCGGCGCAGATGACTGTATTGAAGGGCAACGCCAGCGTCTGTAGTCCGAGCACATTGGCACCCGTGCCGCTGAATACGAGAAAAATCTCGGCTCCGTCGCCGAAGATATTTCTCAGCCGCGCAATAGTGGCGGCGGTGTAGGTGTCGTGTCCGTAGGACGGCACATGGCCGGTATTGACGGCGACCATCGCAGCGATGACTTCCGGATGAACGCCCGACCAGTTGTCAGACGAGAAATGGCGCCGGGCGCTATCGGAGGAGTGCATCGGGCTACAGGGCTACTGCGCTTTTGCGACCTCAGCGGCGAGCTCAGTGTAGGCTCCTTCGTTAAGCGCGCCAAACTTGAGATTGCGCCACAGGATTCGCCCGTCCTTACCAATGACGAATACCGTTCTGCTGGCATAACTACGACCGGCGTTGTGCGAGCCGTACTGCTCGGCAACCGTCAACTGAGGGTCGGAGGCGAGCGCGAACGGGAATTTCATTTCCCGCGCCCACGAAGCATGGCTCGCGACGCCGTCCACCGAAATCGGAATCACCACAGTCTTCGATCCGAACATCCGCGTGTACTCATCGCGGAATTTCGTCAGCTCGGCGGTGCAGCCGGATGTACGATCTCCCGGGTAAAACGCGAGAACGACGAGCTTACCCTTCAGGCTGCTCAATTTGAGCGGCGATTGCCGGGCGCCGACGCTGTCGGCCCACGCGAGCGTGAAGTCTGGAGCGATGCGCCCAATGTCAATCGTTTCCGGCGGCGGTGAAGCGGGCGGCGGCGTTACAGCCGTTATCGCGGGGCCTGGTGCAGTCGTCTGAGCTGAAGCGGCGGATGCGAGCGAAGCGGCCGCGGAGATCGTTGCGATTGCAGCGTATCGGATCATGGACATTGGAACTCCTCGAATATTGAGCCAGGTAGATTCAGAAAATCTAACGCCTGTGCAATCAGTGGACTCTGCGGAAGTGGACCGGAAGGTTGCGAGCCACGTACGAGCTCCATGTGGTGCCCGAGTGATCACCCGCACTCGACATCACGATGACTGTCGTTCCATCAGCGAGGACTCTCGCGATGACATTGTTGTTATCGTCGGAGCTGCCAGAGTGCATGACTTCGAGAGTTTGCCCGCCGGCTTCGTAGACTCTGACTCCGAACCCGTAATAGACATCCTCACCGCGCTCGGTTCTCACATAAATCTGACCGCTCATGAGGTCTCTTGCGTCCTGGCGCGACAGAATCCGTTCTTTATGGAGGGCGAGCGTCCACCGGAGAAGATCTTCGGGTGTGCTCGCCATGCCATTCGCGCCCTTGTGAGACCAGTCGCTTCCCGGCCAGAACGATGTGTGGCGGAGCCGAACCTTCGCCATGAATTCCCGCCGAACAAAGCTCTCCCACGACGTGCCCGAGGCGATTTCGACGATGGCCGCGAGCAGCTCGTAGTCATCGTCCATATATCGGTAGTGCGAGCCCGGAGGCGACGACATTGGACGCGCAAGAATTGCCTGTACCGCCGCGCCGCGCGATGCGATTCCCGTCCCGGCATAGTTCCCGTCGATTCCGGAAGTGTGAGTCAGCAGCTGACGAATGGTGATTCCGGTTTTCTCATATGGTGCGTCTGAAAAGAAGTGTCCTATCGAGTCCGCCAGCGAGAGTCTCCGCTCTGCACGCAGCCGAAGAATCGCGGCGCTCGTGAAGCTCTTCGTCACCGACCCAATCCAGTACGAATCGGTCACGCCGTTGACCCGGCTGGAGCGACCGTAATTCCTGCTGAATCGAACCTTGCCGTCCGTGGCAACAAGGACCGATCCGGAGAAGCCGGTGTCAGCGAACCGTACAACCGCCGAGTCTATCGCACGATGGTCGATAATCTGTGAAGGAGGTAAATTCAATGAGACCGCCGCAGCTGCAAGCACCCCGCCAGCTAGGCATCCGAATGCGACTGGAAGCATCCTAGCAATCGATGTACGTGGGGATCGACACAGTCCGCTCATTCAGCCATTCGATCACATCCGACAGCACCAGCTCCCGGTCCAGATCATTGTGAGGCTCGTGGAAGCCGCCAGGATAAATCCGAAGCTGCTTGTCGGTGCTCGAAACCAGCCTGAAAAGTTCCTCGCTGCCCTCAGGCGAATTGACGCGATCGGCGCCGCCATGTAGAACAAACAAGGGCAGTTGAATTTCACCTGCCCTTGCCCGAACACGATCGATCGCCTCAAGCGTCTCTACACCCCAGCGGGCTGTCACCTTTCGATGGACGAGTGGATCTGCTGCAAAAGCCTTTACGACGGATGGGTCTCGCGAGAGAGCGTCGTCAGCGACGCCGAGTGGAAGTGCGATCAGCGGCTTATAGCGAGACAGTATTCGTGCGATCAGCACGAGATACGGCTTAGCTGCGCCGGTCGGTTGAAGCGGGTGTCCCGACAGAATCACACCGTCCAGTCCCTGAGGATGGAAAATGACAAAGTCGCTCGCAATCAGAGCGCCCAGGCTGTGGCCGTAAAGAAACAGCGGGAGACGCATGAAATGAGCGGACGTGTATCGTAAGAACGCATGCACGTCTTCCCTGTATTCGGACCAACTGTCGATGTGTCCGTGCACGCCGCCCGATCGTCCATGGCCCCGGTTGTCGAGGGCGGCGACCGCGAACCCCTCCGTGGTGAGTCTTTCGACGAGGTACCCGTAGCGCCCAGAGTGCTCGCTGATCCCATGTACGAAGGCTACCACGCCTCGAATAGCGCTGACTGGCTGCCACGTCTGGAGAAACAAGTCGATGTCTCCAGATCCGCGAAATGTCGTCTCTCTATGCTCTACCGATGGCGTAATCAAAAGGTTACCTCCGAGACCAATCTGGTGTTACGCCGGGAAGGCGCAATATCCTTCTCGGGCGAGAGAGCTGCTTCAAACGGGGTGAGAGTTGCGCTGCCGCCGTTTCTTGAGAGCCATCGTGCATCGATGGTAGCGAACCTTAAACCGATCGATTAAATGAGAAAATCCCGGCTCGAAGCTTTCAGCGATGGCGTGATTGCAATACTCATCACGATCATGGTCCTGGAGCTCAAGGTTCCAAATGGCGGTGACCTGAACGCGCTGCGTCCAATTTTGCCGCACCTGCTTTCATATGTGCTGAGCTTTGTATTCCTCGCGATTTACTGGAACAATCACCATCACATGCTTCAGGCGACTCACAGAGTCAACGGAACAATCCTGTGGGCGAATTCGCATCTTCTTTTCTGGCTTTCTCTCGTCCCGGCAGCGACAGCCTGGCTCGGAGACCATCACTCGGAACCGGTGCCGAACGCGACATACGGCGTAATTCTTTTCTTCGCTGGAGTTGCCTACTTCATCCTTCAGCAGTGCATCATCGCGCACCAGGAGGCAGGATCGCAGCTTCGAAAGGCGATCGGCAAAGATGGGAAAGGGATCGCGTCCGCTGCCTTGTATGCCGTTTCGGTTGGCGCAGCATTCGTGAATCCGCTGTTGTCCCAGGCTATCTTCGCCATGGTAGCCGCGTGGTGGCTCATTCCCGACCGAAGAATCGAATCGACGATCAGCCAGGCGCTCGGCGACTGACGTTTCGCTGAAAAAGAAGCTCGAGCGTATCACCCGGCTCGATGCAGCTCCACTTCGCGAAGACTTGAGAGCGTAGAGACTTGACCCTCTCGAGCATCTCATCTGTGAGCAATGGCAGCGCGACCTTGTCTCGATTACTCCCGACATATAATCGCGCCTGCTCCAGCAGATCCTCGGCGTTCCAGTCTGCCATTATCCGGCGCTGCGTGTCGAGAAGGCCAACGAGCAACTCAACCTCCCGCGCCTCATCGGGAATCGGCCCTCGCGGCCACGGCTTCGCGAAGTCCAAGATATCCCAGCCATCGGCGACCAGCCCGAAGAAGCCATCGGTGTAACCGAAAGTCGTCTCCACTGCGTAGTGGGTCATGTCGTGGGCGGGAAATACCACGCCGATTTTTCCTTCCTGACGCTGCCACGTGATCGTGCCGTCGGCGCGCTCGCAGGTGATCGCGGCCGAACCATCTGCGCGACGTTTCAAGCGGATCTTGAGATCTGGATAGATGCGGCGAGCCGTCATCGAGGCGGCGACCATTTCCGTACCATAGGGGTTTGTCCCGATAGAGACGAAGCTGTCACTTCAGGTAGTCTGTCTAACGGCCATGCAAGGACGAGCAAAGGATGCCAAACCCAATGATCGTCAGAACATGGTGACACAATGCCGAGGCCAAATTTGGCGTTGGGCCCGGATTCCTTCAACGTGAGAAGGCCCCATGACAGCTCGCCTTCAAGTCGCAAATAAGACAGCAATCCGCATCCTGTTTCTTCAGGATCGCGATGACACGCCAACCTCGCCGGAACTTGCCGGCGATAACTCTCACAATCATCCGCCGAAACGCTCGGCCTCAGCGTAAAGACCATCGAATCGCACCGCACGGCCTCGATGAAGCGGCTCGGCGTGCACGACGTAACAGCCCTTGTCAGGTTTGCCGTGCGCGTCGGCTTCGCGCCGGCATACGAGGCTTAAGCAACCACCTCAAATGCGGCGGCTGTCGTAAGCCCAGTGCAAAAGCGCCTGCCGCTGCCGCCGCCTGCAGTCGAAATCGAACGGAGCGCAGCCTTGTCTCACCTGGGCGACGTGGCGGGCCATTTGGCGCCACCGCCGTACCTGGCGTGAATCATCCTCGCTTCGGCGTCCCGAGTAATACCTGCAGTACCATTGGAACCAGCCGCGCGGATCCTGCTTCCGGATCCAGCCTTTCCGTCGCCATTCGGCCAGCCGCTCAGACGCGTCAACATTGAAATAGTTGAGCGACGGGTCCCGGTGTCCCGGAGACAACTTCGCCGACCGAAACCAGGTTTCCGGAAACTCGTCGCCGCAGTCGGTCATGTAGCGACCGCCGAAAACTCCTAGAGAGAGAAGCTTCCGAGGCGTCAGCTCGGGCTCGAATCCTTTGTCGAAATTCCGACCGACGGGTTCAATCCTCTCGTATTCGTAGCCCTTCTGCATCAGGTCGTTGACGACTACGTGTACGTGCTTCACGAGCTGCCACTTCGCCTCGGGAAGGCGGCAGAATCGGCTGCAGGAGTTGCTGCCTTCTGGTCGGCGGGAGCATCGCACGCAGCGAGCGCGATCGTCGTCAGCACCGTGCCCGCGAATCGAAACGACTTGGTTCTCATGACTTTTTTCTCGTGTTCGGAATGGCCGGATACTTGTCGAGCAAGCGCCGGACCGTGTTGATGTTTCTGAACGTTGCTTTCCGTCCGATCGCCTTTTCAATGCCGCCGCTGCTAACCGTGGAGTCGCTGAAGCGTGTCTGCGCGACCCAGTAAATCTCCCTTCCCTTTGCCTTCAGATCGTCCGAGTCAGTTGAGAACGCCGCGACTTTCTTCTGTCCTGCGTAGTCAAAATGCTTATCACAGAACCCGACGTGATACGAAAGCGCACTCTTGATCCTGTCCGCGGCCACCGGTTTGAATGCTTCAACGGCTTCGAGCTCATCTCGAGTTCGAACGAACACTGCTACTTCGTACCCCAATGCCCCTTTCAGGTGTTTCGATATCAGCGGCTCGGTCACGCCGGAGTCGCGATGCGCCGAATTGAAGATGACGTTGCCGCTCGCAATGAACGTCTCAACATCGGCGAAGCCCATCTGCTCGAACATCTTCTTCAACGCCTGCATCGTTACTGTATGTCCGCCGACGTTGATCGCCCGTAGAAAGCAGAAGTATCTCTTCAAACCACAATTGCGACCGCAAAGCCATCGTAGCCTTTGGTTCCCACAGTTTGAATGACGGTGCCGTCGAGCCGCGGGTCGGAGCCGATCAGCTCGACGACTTTTCGTGAGGCGACGATCGCCGCATCGGTGCTCGCTCCATCGGGAAGTCCGCCTTCGCGCACGACGTTGTCAACGATGATGACGCTGCCGCTCCGCGAAAGCTCGAGCGCCCATTCCAGATAGACAGGGTTATTGGGTTTATCGGCGTCGACAAAAAACAGGTCGAACGGTCCGCCGTTTTCTCCCGCGATCACGGGAAGCAAATCGAGTGCAGCGCCAACGCGGACGTCTACAATTGCCGATAAACCAGCCCGCTCGATGTTGGAGGTAGCTACAGCAGCGTGTTTTGGGTCGAACTCGAGCGTGATCAGGCGCCCGTCCGAGGGGAGTGCTCGTGCCATCCAGATTGTGCTGTAACCTCCGAGCGTGCCGATCTCGAGAATGCGGCGTGCGCCGGAAAGCCGCGCAAGCATCTGTAGGAGCTTGCCCTGGCTGGCGGTGATGTCGATCGCCGGCAGTCCGTCGGCAGCGTTAGCCTTGATGGCCGCGTCAAGAGCAGGGTCGTTGAGCGCTAGCTCGCCATCGATGTAGTTGTCTACAGCGTTCCATAGGTCTTGAGTCATTCGCCGGTAAAATTGGGACTAGGCTACTGCGCTGCTGCTTCTCGGGATCGAAAGTTCCCACCCCGAATCGAAACGCATTTCCGCTCTGTCGCCCGAGGAAAAGCTCATCCGCTCGACACGCGCCCCGATCAGAGCGCACAGCGCGTCGCGCGCGCCCGCCTCGGGATAGCGAAAGCGTTTTGAGCCAGCAGTGACGAGCGGACTGCCGCCGATTTCAACGACGATTCCGCCAAAATCGATCTCTATGGCTCGAGCGAGGAATCGAATCGAAGCCAGGCGTCGTCCGGTAAGATCCGGAAATGGAAGTGGCGTCGATAAAAGCCGGAGTCGCGGTGTCGCCTCATCAGTCGAGCCCACCGCTACCGACGCCGGGTGCCCGAATTGGTGAGCATCGTTTGCCGCGCCTAAGTGCCTGGCCGAGTCCAGCGCCGCCTTTTCCTTTGCGCGGGCTCGCCTGCGAAAACGGTGGAACTGTTCCCACGACAATCCAACGACGAATCCAACTCCGAGGCCGGCGATTCCCGCGAAAATCCCGGCGGCCATGACAATTCCGAAGAAGTACCAGAGTCCACGAGCGAAATTTCCCTCATCGAGCTGTGAAGCCAGAAGCTCCCACGCCAGCGGGGCGGAGCCGAGAAACCCAAGCAGGAACCCGCAGTACGCTGCGAGATCCTTGATCGCGGTTCGTCGAAGGTGATAGTACTCGGATTGCATCAGGGTACGCTCGTATGTCTGAATTCAAAGTGCGTTGTGTCCGTCGCCAACGCAAACGGTGCAGCGATCTTGTTACCCGGACAGTCGTGCGAGCATTATTGAGCTTCCCCCAAATAGAGCAAATGCACTGATGCGATCGATGATCAATCGCCGGGAATTCCTGTTGCGCGCGGGCGAAGTCGGCTCTGCGATGGCAATCGTCGGTCCGTCACTGTCCGATTTCATGCGCTTCGACGAGTCGGTCGCTGACAGCGGACTAGTCTCCCAAGCGCGCGCAGCCGCGCCGTCAGCTAACATGTCGCGCTTTTATTCGGGGCTGCGTTGGAGAATGCTCGGGCCATTCCGCGGGGGCCGAGTCGCGGCCGCATCGGGAGTGACTGGACGGCCGTCGGAATTCTATTTTGGATCGGTAAATGGCGGCGTGTGGAAGTCGATCGACGCAGGGCGGGTCTGGCTGCCGATTTTCGATTCCCAGCCCGTGGCGTCGATCGGGGCGATCTCGGTTTCACCGTCGTCGCCTGACACGGTGTACGTCGGCAGCGGCGAATCGACGCTGCGCGATTCCGTTGGATTCGGAAACGGAATGTACAAATCCATCGACGCTGGAAAAACATGGACGCACATCGGGCTCGATAACACGCAGCATATCGGCAGGATCGCCATCGATCCGCGCGACCCGGACATCGTGTTCGTCGCTGCCATCGGACATCTGTACGCAGCCAACGCCGAGCGCGGAGTTTTTCGAACGACCGACGGCGGCCGAAGCTGGAAGAAAGTTCTTTACAAGGATGAGAATGTCGGAGCCGTCGAAGTTGTCGTCGACCCAACCGATTCGAAAGTTGTATACGCCGGACTCTGGAATACGCGGAGACCACCGTGGTTCACGTACGCACCAACGAATGGTCCGGGCGGAGGCATTTACAAGTCGGTAGACGGCGGCGACACCTGGGCTCGCCTGACGAACGGACTGCCGAAAGCAGGAATCGGAAGGACAGGCATCGCGCTTTCTGCGGCCAACCCGAAACGCGTGTACGCCGTTGTTGACTGCCTGGTTCCTGACGCGCCTGCAGCGGTTGAGCCGCCACAAGGAACTCCGGTTCCAACGCCAGTCGGTGGCGTACGTACCGGCGCGGCAGCGCCCCCAGGTCAGGGAGGATTTTTCAGATCCGACGACGGCGGCGAAAGCTGGACGAGGATGTCGAACGACATGGCCCTCTGGGGACGCGGCTGGTATTTCGAGAAAGTTACAGTTGATCCCAGGAATGCGGACAATGTCTACGTGCCTAACGTTGCAGTGAACCGGTCGAAGGACGGCGGAAAAACATGGGACGTGATGCGCGGGTCGCCGGGTGGAGACGACTACCACCAGGCGTGGATCAATCCAGCCGACACGAACATAATGATCGTCGCAAGCGATCAGGGCGCGATCATCACGCACAACGCAAAGTCGGATGACCCGCGCAACGTCACGTGGAGCTCGTGGTTGAATCAGCCGACCGCGCAACTTTATCACCTCTCTGTCGATTACCGCTTCCCGTACTGGGTGACCGCCGCGCAGCAGGATAGCGGAGCTGTTGCCGTTCGCTCGCGCGGCAAGTTCGCCGAAATCTCGATGAGAGACTGGGAGCCGATCGCGCCTGGCGGCGAAAGCGGTTACACAGCCGGCGACCGACTGAATCCCGGCGTCGTGTATGGCGGCTCCGGCACACGCTACGATCTCGAGACAAATGCGCCTGTTCACGGCACGACGAGCCCGAAGTCGCCTGAAACGGCGCGGAGCGACTGGACGCAACCGCTCGTGTTCTCGAAAGCCGATCCGAAGTCGCTCTACTACGCAAACCAGTTCGTCTTCAAGACAATCGACGGAGCGCATACGTGGACACAAATAAGTCCTGACCTCACGCGCCCCAACGCCGGAATTCCTGCAAGCCTCGATGCAACAGCCGCAGCAGCCATCGATCGCAACCAGAAGCGGGGTGTTGTCTACACGATCGCACCGTCTCCGCTCGTCGCCCCTCTCGTATGGATCGGAACTGATGACGGACTGATTCACCTGACCGCCGATGACGGCAAGACCTGGAAGGACGTTACGCCAGGGGCGATGACGTCATGGAGCCGCGTGACGATGATGGAAGCATCGCACTTCGACCCGTCCACGGCGTACGCGAGTGTGGACCGTCATCAGCTCCAGGATTTCGATCCGTACATCTATCGAACACGTGACGCGGGAAAGACGTGGCAGAAGATAACGAAAGGTCTGCCCGCCGGCGTGTACGTTCACACCGTGAAGGAAGACCCTCAGCGAAAGGGAATGCTGTTCGCCGGCACGGAACGCGCCGTCCATTTCTCCATCGACGATGGCGACAACTGGCATCCGCTTCAACAGAACCTGCCGATAACGTCGATGCGCGACATGGAGATCTATTTGAACGATCTCATCATTGCCACGCACGGCCGAGGATTCTGGGTGATCGATGATATCAGCCCGCTCAGGCAGCTCGATGCGACGCTCATGAAGTCAGATGTCTGGCTGTTCAAGCCAACGGATGCCGTGAATTTTATTTCCACGAGTGACAACGGAACGCCGACTCAGAAAGATGAGCCGCAAGCGCAGAACGCGCTGAACGGAGCGACAATCGATTACTACCTGAGCAAGAATGCGAGCGGGCCAGTAACACTTGAAATCCTGGACTCGGCAGGTGTGAGCCTGCGGAAATTCAGCACCGATCCGTTGGTGGAAACTCGCACTTCCCGGGGGAGGGGCACCGCGACGGGCGGAATCCCGAACGTTTCTCCACTCTGGCGCACGGCGCCTGAGCCGTTCTCCGGCTCAGCCGGAATGCATCGCGTTGTCTGGAACGCAATGGCCCCTCCGCCGCTGGCTCCGCCTGGCGGAGGCGGTGGAGGATTCAGGGAAGAGACGCCGCTCACCGGAACGTTCACGGCGAAGCTCACAGCGAACGGAAAGACGCTCACGCAGACGTTCGTCGTGAAACCGGACCCGAGGGAGAAGGGCCTGGAGGAATCACATTGAAGGAGCCGGCAAAGGCGACGAGCCTCGTGCCCCCAAATGGCACCATCATTGCCTTTTGATTACCCTGTAAATCACACGGGGATCACAATGACCGCAATTCAACAGGCCGTGCGGCGCGGCGTAGCGATATTGGCAGTGACGGCCACCGGCGCATGCTCGAGCACCGGCGGACTCGGCAACATCCTTGGGGCAGTTCTGGGCGGTCAGGGTCAGAACAATCAAGTCTCGGGCACTGTTCGGAACATCAATGGACGTAACCAGGAGCTCTCGCTTCAGCAGAGCAACGGCCAGAATGTCACGCTGCGGTACGACAATCAGACTCAGGTCGTCTACCAGAATCAGAACTACTCTGTCAGCAACCTCGAGTACGGCGATCGCATAACAGCACGAGTCGCGAACGGAAGCAACAACAATCAGTACTACACCGATCTCATTCAGGTCGATCAATCTGTATCGACTACGAATGGCAGCAACGGAGCTTCAAGCAACGCGCAACAGTTCGAAGGCACCGTCAGAAACATCGACCGGACCAATGGTGTCTTTCAGCTTTCGGGTAGCAATTACGGCAGCTTGACGGTCTCGCTTCCCTACAACGT
>JBDSBT010000181.1:0-3455 GCA_039921425.1 Gemmatimonadaceae bacterium
GCGATCTCGTAGTCGACCGAAGCGCGCTGGACAGGATCATCGGCGCTGGCGGTTACATATCGGCGGCCACCGGCGGAGCCCGGGACGCGAACTCCATGCTAGTCCCCAAAGTCGATGCTGACGCCTCAATGGATGCTGCAGCGTGCATTGGATGCGGTGCCTGCGTCGCTGCATGCCCGAATGCCTCCGCTTCGCTGTTCACCGCGGCAAAGGTGAGTCATCTGGGACACCTGCCGCAGGGTCAGCCCGAGCGTTACCGAAGGGTGCTCTCGATGGTCTCTCAGATGGAGCTCGAGGACTTTGGCGGGTGCACGCTTTATGGTGAATGTCAGGAAGCGTGTCCGAAGGACATCAGCATCGATACGATTTCGAGGATGAATCGAGACTACATCCGCGCAGGGACAGCTATCTAGTGTTTGTTGGTAATTCGACCACAAAGTCCTCTCGACGGGGGGACTTTGTGTTTTGTGGAGGACGAGTGCCTCTCTGTTACATCGCGGCCAGATGGTCGTCAACGGACCGAGCGCCCGGTTCGTGTACTCGACGTAATGGAAGCAGGACAACGAGCCAGGTCATCGCCGGCATCAACTGAGTGGCTTCTAATCGCGTTCTCCCCGCGGTCGCCAACGTTAGCCTCGGCGGCGGTTTGTCACAGGCGAGCCCGGTTTGTCTTTCGGTGGACTAGAGCTTGGGAAGCGTCACCCCAGTCTGGCCCTGATATTTTCCCTTCTTGTCTTTATAGGAAGTGAGCGGTTCTTCTTCGCCCTTGAAGAACAACACCTGGGCGATACCCTCGTTTGAGTAGATCTTGGCGGGCAGGGGAGTGGTGTTGGAAATCTCCAGCGTTACGTGGCCTTCCCACTCGGGCTCGAGTGGCGTGACGTTCGTGATGATTCCGCACCGGGCGTAGGTAGATTTGCCGACCGTGACAGTCAGGATATTTCGCGGAATGCGGAAATATTCCACCGACCTTGCAAGAGCGAAGGAATTGGGCGGAACGATGCAGACATCGCCCTCGAAATGGACGAACGACTTAGGGTCAAACTCCTTTGGATCGACTATAGAGTTGAGGACGTTAGTGAAGATGCGGTACTCGGTGGCGACCCTCATGTCATACCCATACGAGCTGACCCCGTATGAGATGACCCCAGACCGTACCTGACTGTTTTCAAACGGCTCGATCATCCCGTGTTCGGTGGCCATGCGAGTGATCCAGCGATCAGACTGAATTGACATTTGTTGGATAGGATTTTGCGGAAACGCGGCGATTGAAACCCAGCGGCAGTGTGGGCGCGTCAATGTATGAAATCAACCTGATTGCTGCTACCGTGAGACCCTTCCGTCAGCGCTATGAAACACGATAGATTCTGGTTGTCAACAAGTTAGTGAAATTTTTCACGAAGTCGGGAACTCCATGAGTCGCGCGTACTTGCCGGTGCTGATGCTGCTTGGGTTCGTGGTGATGAATGGGCTGCTGATCGTCGCCCTTTCGGCGCTTACCGTCAGGTCGCGGCCGACGCCGGTAAAACAGACTCCGTACGAATCCGGAATACCGCCGCTTGGCGATGCAAGGGAGCGATTTTCAGTCAAGTTTTACCTCGTTGCGATCCTGTTCATCGTCTTCGACATCGAGACGGTTTTCATGATCCCGTGGGGTGTTTACTACAAGCAGCTCTCGTGTGCGGTGCCGATGGTTCACAACACCTGTCCGAGCGGTCAGGTGTCGTTTTTCGGCCTCGGTGAAATGCTGGTTTTCATGGCGATCCTGCTCGTCGGTCTCGCCTACGTCTGGAAGAAGGGAGCACTGAAATGGGATTGACCGCACGACCAGAGACACGAACGGTCTCGTACCAGCCGGAGAGCCAGGAGGGCTGGGTCACGACCCGGCTCGACTTCCTCGTCAATTGGGGACGAGCTAACTCGTTGTGGCCCATGCCATTTGGAACTGCCTGCTGTGCCATCGAGTTCATGGCTACCGCCGCCAGCCGTTTCGATCTCGCGCGATTCGGAATGGAGCGGATGAGCTTTTCTCCTCGTCAGGCCGACGTTCTCATTTGCGCGGGCCGGGTGCCGTTCAAGCTCGCGCCGATCATTCGCCGTATCTGGCAGCAGATGCCGCAACCCAAGTGGTGCATCTCAATGGGCGCCTGCGCATCCACCGGTGGAATGTTCGACAACTACGCCGTGGTGCAGGGGATCGATACGATCATCCCGGTTGACGTCTACGTCCCCGGATGTCCGCCGCGTCCGGAAGGCTTGATCTACGGCATTCGGATGCTTCAGGAAAAGGTCATGAACGAGCGAATGGCCGATAGTCGCCTCCGCGAGGAAATGAATCCCGATCCGGCGAGCCAGCTCTACATTCCGCCTTCGATAATCGACGAGCTCGGTGAGCCGTTCGGCAATTCCGTTCATCAGACACGTTCGGCGCCGTGAGCGACAAATTTCAAATCGTCTCCGCGGGTAGCGCGCTCGAAAGCAGCGCCGCTCCGGTTACGCCCCGGAATCTTCCGCACAGGGGGGGCGAGCCTAACGCGAGCGCTCTTGCGCTGGCGTTGCGCTTTCCCGGCGCCGTGCTTCGATCCGAGGTGATCTGGGGCGATACCAACGTCTACGTGACATCAGCTTCGATTAGCGAAGTCATGCGTTGGCTTCGCGATGACACCACTCAGCGCTACGACTATCTCAGTGACATCACAGCCGTGGAATCGCGTGATCTCGAGCAGCCGATCGAAGTCGTGTGGCACCTTCGCTCCCTGGCTTTCCGTCGCTTCCTCCGGGTGAAGACACAGATCGAGAAAGGGTCAAAGCTCGAAGTACCGAGCGTCTGGGGAATCTGGAAAGCCGCTGACTGGATGGAGCGCGAGTGCTACGACATGTTCGGCATTCGTTTCAGCGGTCACCCTGATCTTCGCCGGATTCTGATGTGGGAGCAGTACAAGGAAGGATTCCCGCTTCGCAAGGATTTTCCACTGCGCGGTCGCTTCAGCAGAGCTGAACAGTTGAGGCAGGCGCTCGCCCAGAACCCCGAAGCGAAATACTCGATGGAAGAGCTTTCAATCGCCGATGCATTCGAGGACCTGCCCGACGAAATGCGGCAGCGTCTTGGCAAAGGCGAACGGACGGGTGAGTAGCATGGCATCAGGCAATCGCACTATCGAAGTCGAGCTGGCCACCACGGGGCTCGATGCGCAGGGACGCCCGCGACGCGTGCCGCTCGTCACGAACGACGGCGGGTCGCCGGTCGACATTGCCCCGCCGGAATCAATCGAGCCGGAGCTGTCTGCTGACCACATGCTCATCAACCTCGGTCCACAGCACCCGGCAACCCACGGCGTTCTGCGACTGGTGCTCGAGCTCGACGGCGAAACCGTAGTTCGCTGCATTCCGCACGTGGGATATCTCCATTGCGGTTTCGAGAAAATCGGAGAGTACCGCCAGTACAACCAGATCAT
>JBDSBT010000182.1:0-5791 GCA_039921425.1 Gemmatimonadaceae bacterium
ACGACGCAGCAGACGCGCTACGGATGAAATACGACGTGTCGGCGAGCGCCGTGTCGGCGACAATCAACTGTGCACCGACGTCGAGCGCCCGCTGGTAATATTCGGGGCCGGCCAGGAAAACCTTCCAAGCCATTCCGAGCGTCTTTGGATCGCCGGGGTTGGCCTTTAGCGCTTCATCTACGATTGGAATCGCAAGGGCAAGCTTGTGGTTCTGCACGAGCGTGACAATGACCTGATCGCGCAGTCGGTCATTCGTCGGATCGGCTGCCATCAGGCCAATGAGGGCATCCGACGCCTTGTCCGGGTTTTTGTGGCTCGTGTAGTAGTCGGCCGCCCATCTGAGTGCCGTGATGTTTCTTGGATCGATAGCGCGAATCCGCTCGGCGATCGCAACCACAGAGTCTTCCTTCTTCTCGCTTTCGAGCGCGCTCCCAAGGCAGACCATGGCGATTGTGCCGTTCGGGTACTTCGCGAGAGCAGCGCGAGCCATCGTCTCGGCTTGGCCGAGCTTGCCTTCGCGGAAGAGCATGTAACAGCTCTTCTCGTTGGCCAGCTGTTCGCGAGCGGCCTGGTACGATTTCGAAACCATTTGCGCGGCAGCATCAAGCCGTGGGGCCTCGGCTGACGGAAGTGGCTGCTGGAGTGTCGCATCGCGAGCCAGGACCATTCGCGCGTCGATCTTCACGCCGGTTGGAGTCTTGGTCACGACGCCATCGACGAATTCGTCGGCGCGAAGCAGTGTAGCCAACGCCTTTGCGTCGTTCAGCTGAAGCGCTTCGGTCGTCGAATAGCCCGACGCCTTGAGCGTATTCTCGATGTCGTTCTTGGGAATGACAACGAGCTTCTGCGCGTTTACGTCGCGAGATATTCGCGAACGGATTGCTTCGGCCGCCTGGGGGCCGAGGTCCTTTTCGCTGCTGGACAGGGTAGCGACCATGACCCGCGGTGGCGGATCGGGCGGACGCTTCTGCGCGTGCGCGCTCGCGACCGGCGCGGCGACGAGGGCTGCCAGCACGGCTAGCGTGCGCAGATCACTGCTTCGATTGTGACGCAAAGTCAGACTCCTGGCAATCAATGGTCTAGCCTCCAAACGTGTGAACACATGTACACCGCGACGGTTCTGCGGGTCCTGAATAATGAGCGAGGAGGGACTCGAACCCCCGACATCCTGCGTGTAAGGCAGGCGCTCTAACCAACTGAGCTACTCGCCCGAGACTTCCGAGCCTGCTTTACTTCAGAATAGCGATCGGAACGAGAACGCAGTATCCAAGCACAAGCAACACTGGGGCAATGGTAGTGCCGCCGCGCGCCAAATCGGCGAAACCGAGGGCAATTGTTAATAATGCCGCCCCCCAAAGCGCGATGGTCCTGTTGCGCGACGGGGTCCGCGCAAAAGAGGTCCGTTCCTTTCCCGCTTCTGATTGAGCCATAGCGCGGTAGTGTAGAGGCCCATGAAAAGCGTGTCAAGCGATAGGGAGGCGGTATCTTCACGCCTCATTGTATCTTAATGTTGCAGCAGCGCCCCGCTCAGCTGTAGCTCCGCGGCTCCTGGCCCGATGGGATGGCCCGAACCGCCTCCGCGCATCGCCGGCCCCACACGTTGGAACGGTTCGCCTGGTGGCCCGCCCGCCACGCCTCCTCCGCCTGGGCCGGATCACCCGAGCAGAAATACGCGCGTCCGAGCTCAGACGGGCGCGAACATCTCGCGCGATTTTCCGAGCAGCGACTCTACTTTACCTAGGACGAGGAAACCACCCGGCAGCAACACATCGTGGAAGCGCTCGAAAAGCCCTTCCTGTGTTGGTTCCAGCACCGGAAATGTCGATCGCGCTCGATTTTTCGAAGGGGGCTACAAACCCCGGTTCGTCATCGCCCGGCGCTGACTGCACTCGCCTTTGCCGCTCTCGTGTACGCCACGTGCGCCTCTTCTGCCCTGCCCTGCCGTCCAAGCGAATCGCCAAGGTTGCGATATAGCTGCGGCATTGCACAATCAGTCTCCGCGGCGCGCTCGAGCGACCGTCGGGCATCCTCGAAATTTCCGCATGCTTCCTGAGCGACCGAGAGATTGTTCAGCAGCACCGGTGAAGATGGATAGCTCTCGACTCCTTTCACCAGAAGCGCCGCGGCGCGCTCGACTTCCCCGCGCATCGAGGCCTCGAGACCGGAGTAGTGATACCAGGCCGGCGGTGGCGTACTTCCGCCCCATGCCGCTTTCGCCGAAGAGAGCGAGCGGGCCGCGTTTTCGAGATCGCCGCGCTGGAGAGCGATCGACGCGAGCCCGAGATGGGCCAGCGGTTCCGCTTGCGGGTCTCGCGAAACTACGAGGTCGAGCGCGAGCCGCGCTTTCTCCAGCTGACCAAGCCGCTCGTACGCGTACGCCATATTGACGAGAACACCGCTCGCTCGCGGCGCCGACACTGCCGCGCGCTGAAACGAAGTGACGGCATCGTTCCAACGACTTTCGCGCAGTGCGATGAGTCCCACGTAGAATGCCGCTGGCCCATCATTCGAACGGAGCTCGGTGATTCTCCTGAACTCGCGTCCAGCGTCGCTGTACATTCGCGCCTTGTAGAACGCGATGCCGAGATTGCGATGTTCGGCAATGACGCTCTCTGCGATAATGGGTTGTTCGTCAGCGCGGTATCCCACCGCCACAAGAAACCCGCCAGACAGCAACCCGAAGAGCGCCTTTCCTGTATCGAACTCACCTAGCTTCGAAACTCTCATCAATGCATGCACGTCGCGGAATCCGTCGATCAGCGGCAAGAGCTTTTGCTGTTCTTCCGAAAGCTCGATGCTGTTTCGCAGCAACTGCTGGCGATCCAGCGCGAACACAACATCGAAACTCGGCAGTCTTTTCTCGATCTGCGACCATTCGTCAACGCGCCGAGCCCCTTCGAGGAGCAATGCCTGCGGATCGACGGAGACGAGATCGGCGCCGGCAGGCCGCTGAACTCCCGGGTCGAAACTGAACAAGCCGTGAGTCCACTTGAACATCGCGAACACTGAGTCTTCAGTTCCGAGCGAACGGCCGACAACGGCAGCGTGGCAGATCCTTCCGTTCTCGAAATGGATCGTTCCAGTCAATCCGGCTTCAGTCAGGCTCAGCGTACCGTTCTTGTTGCCCATCGCCAGCAGCTGAACAACGTCAGGAAGGCTCGCTTCGGTGAGATTGCCGCGAATGGCCATTAGCGCATCTCCTCGATAATGCGGTCGGACGCGTCGGGCCACACCAGCACCATCTTTTCGACGTCGATTACCGGTGTGCGATTGCCTAGCGATCCGGCGACACCAAGGCGGCCGACACTTGTCTCGAGAACGGGCGTGAGCTCGGCGAGGAACGACTCGAATTCTCCCTCGTTCCACTCGCCTTTCGTTGGAGGCCCTGGCCGCTCGCTTTTCATCCCAGCTCGACTCCGTCGTTTGCGTCAGCTCCGCGTGGACTCTTTCATACGCGGAGGCAGCAAAGATAAGTATGTATCTCTGGACGCGCCCTGATTAATTCAGCGGGCCGAACAGCGCATCGAGGTTGCTGTTCACGTGGGACTCCAAGTTGATCAGACCCCTCACGAAATGGGGGGCACCAGGAAGACAGGTGGTTGGCGTAATCGGCACCACTGCCCGTACATCCTCAACGGCGGGTGAATAGCTAATTATGGAAGCCGAGCGCGGCGAGTGGATCCTCGGCCTGCGCAACGGCTTCGCCCTCTCCGATCGCTCGGAGAGATTTCCTGAGATCGTCGGGCAATGGTGATCGGATGTCTATCGGCGCGCCGGTTATTGGATGATTGAACTGGAGCCACGCCGCGTGGAGAAAATGCCTCTTGGGTTCGAGCGCCACCATTTTCCGGCCGCCACCTCCGCCGTACGTGTCGTCACCCATTACTGGATGGCCGACGGACGCGAGGTGAACGCGAATCTGATGGGTTCGTCCCGTGTGAAGCTGCGCCCGCAACAAGTCTCCCGGTCCAAATCGGGCGAGACGATAGAAGTCGGTCTTCGCCTGTCTGCCGTTATCGACGATTGCCATGCGCTTTCGGTCTCGCGGATCCCGCGCGATAGGCTTGTCCACCGAAAGTGTGTCTTCGGTGAGATGTCCCCAGATCATCACGGCGTATCGCCGTTTTACCCGTCGCGCGGCTATCGCCGCACTGAGAATCCTGTGAGCCCGGTCGGTCTTTGCAACGATCAGCAGTCCCGACGTTTCCTTGTCCAGGCGATGGACGATGCCGGCGCGCTCAGGCATCTCGCCTTCGGGCAAATCAGGATCACGTCCAAGTAGCGCGTTGACAAGGGTTCCGGTCCAGTTGCCCGGCGCTGGATGCACGACCATTCCCGCCGGCTTGTCCACGACGAGCAGATATTCGTCCTCGTAGTTTACTTCAATCGGAATGGCTTCGGGCAGCATCTCGATTTCATTCGCCGCCGGCTCTACAGCAACGATCACGTCCCCGGTGACGGGCTTAAAGCTCGCGCGCTTGCGGCGGCCGTTGACCAGGACGTTGCCATTGGCGATGAGCGTCGCCGCCTGCGTTCGGGAAAGCTCAGCTCGGTCAGCCACAAGAAGATCGAGGCGGACGTTTTCGTCCGCCTCGATGACAAACTCGTGGCGCCTCGCCTCGCTCAGATTTCCGTGCTCCCGGGAGCAGCGGACGCTGCGCCTATTTCAGCGGAAGCCGACGCCTCGAGCGACGCACTCGCCTGCTTCTCGGCGTTTTCTTCGCCCCACAGCACCCAAGCCAGAAGGAATGCGCCGATGCTGACTGCCATGTCGGCGACGTTGAACGTCGGCCAGCGCGTATCGTTGATTCCGATGTCGATGAAATCCACGACACCCCGGGCAGTGCGAATGCGATCAATGAGATTGCCGATCGCTCCTCCGCAGACGAGCGCGACGGCCAGAGTGCGAAGGAGGTCACCATCTCGCGTCGCTCGATACAGCCGTCCAAGTACGAACAGCGCACCGGCGGTGAGAACCATGAAAATCCATCTCGAATACTCGCCAAGGTGCAGCCCGAAAGCGGCCCCGGGATTATAGACCAGAGTGAATCGAACAGTGTCACCGATCAGCTCGTGCGGAATTCTCTGTGGCACCAGCGAGTAGACAGCAATCGCCTTGGTGATGACGTCAGCAATGACGACCACCACCAGGACAGTCCAGAAGAGCGGAGTGTTAGCTCTGCCTCTTTGCATCTTCCTCACGCTGCTTGCAGTCGATGCAGAAACGCGCATGTGGTAGTGCATCGAGACGCTCATATGCGATCTCGCTGCCGCAGTTGTGGCACTTTCCAAACATCTCGGGCGAGCGATAGAGGCGGCGAAGCGCCTCATCCAGATGCCAGAGAAACCGGCCTTCCTGACTCGCGAAGAGGAACGCCTTTTCCCGCTCCATCGCATCGGTTCCCTGATCGGCCATATGGAACGAGTATGCGCTCAGGTTTCCATCGTTGCCCTGCTGCGTGTCGTTGAACGCCTCGTCGTAATGACCGAGCTCCTTCAACACGCGCTTTCGTTCATCCATGAGGCGCTTCTCGAAGTGATCGAGATTCTTCTTGCTCATCGCCTTTGGCTTTTTAACGGCGGTCGTTGTTGCCATCTAAACTGCCCTCTCTAAAGCGACGCTTGCCGGCTGACCATCTATGTCCACCGCATGCACCGCGTGAAATTGTCCTGTCGTGTCGCCGACCGTCATGTCGAGCGCCAGGACTTCATTCGCAATCCATTCCTTGTGCGTCCGGATTGCATTCTCCAGCTCTTCAGTGCCAGTTACTGCCAGCCGGATGCGATCGCT
>JBDSBT010000183.1:0-8276 GCA_039921425.1 Gemmatimonadaceae bacterium
TACCTGTGGTATCTGGCGCCGTATGCCTTCACGCCTCGTCATGCTGTGACCGGCGTCTTCGCGCTGGGAGTCCTCGGAGGGTTCATTCTGTCGCCTTGGTCGCCGGTATTCGCGATTGCCTTTTACGGGGTCATGGCCTTGTACTCTGCGCTTGCCTTTTCCGCGGGAGTTCAGCAGGCGTTCCGGTATCGGGAGCCCCTGCACATTCTGTTCGCGCCTCCCGGGTTTTTTGCGTACCATTTTCTCCATGGGGTTGGGATTCTCATCGGACTTGCGCGACTGGCAACCGGAACTGCGCCTGTTCAAGGCAAACCCGAACCGTGGCCGGGTGCGGGTAGGTTCCGGGCGTTGCCGCCTCCATTGGCCTCCACGGACAATTGAGGAATCTGGCGCCGGGAGCATGTTCAGGGCGGAGGACTGGTCCTACCGCTTCAAGAGCGGGTAAATTGTACGCTGACAACCAGTTGGGAAATCTCGAGCACGATTCTGGCGGAGAGAAGCAGTCAACGCCTACCACCATTCGCGTACATCCGGTATGACCTCTCCCGCATCGACGTCGATGTCCATTCCGTTTTTCCGCTATCCACACCTCTTCGCCCAACAGCGCGAAGAGATACTGAGTGCGATGACAGCGGTAATGGATCGGGGTGCGTTCATTCTTCAGAGCGATCTGGTAGAGTTCGAGACGGCCATCGCCAATTTTACGGGCGCAAAGCACGCCCTGGGCGTTGCTAACGGCACCGATGCGCTGATCATCGCGCTCAGGGCGGCCGACATCGCGCCCGGCGACGAAGTGATCGTCCCGTCACACACCTATGTCGCTTCGGCGGCATCTATCCACTTCGCCGGCGCAACGCCAGTCCTCGTAGAGTGCGGGGCCGACCATATGGTCGATCCGGCAGCGGTCGAGGCGGCTGTCACGCCCCGGACGGCGGCTATCATGCCGGTTCAGCTTAATGGCCGCACATGCGACATGGACGCGCTCCAGGCCATCGCAGACAAGCACGGCCTCGCAATTGTCGAAGACGCGGCCCAGGCCATCGGATCGAAATACAAGAACAAGTCGGCTGGCACGTTCGGAATTGCGGCTGAGATCAGCCTGTATCCGGCAAAAGTCCTTGGCTGCTTTGGCGATGGTGGAGTGCTTCTCACCAACGACGCCGAAATGGCCCGGAAGATGTCATTGCTCCGCGATCACGGCCGAGATGAGAGCGGTCTGGTCGTCACATGGGGATTGAATTCGCGTCTCGACAATCTTCAGGCGGCGGTTCTGAACGTGAAGATGCAGCAGCTCGACGCTGAAATCGAACGTCGTAGGGCGATCGCGCGGATGTACCAGGAAGGTCTCGAAGGACTTGAAGATCTTACGCTACCCCCGGGTCCGGACGATGACGCGGATCACTTTGACGTCTACCAGAACTACGAAATCGAAGCTGGTCGTCGCGATGACCTTCGTGGTCAGCTGGAGAAGGATGGAGTTCGCACGATCATCCAGTGGGCGGGAAAGCCAGTACACCAATTCGAGGGACTTGGCTTCAGGGATGTGCATCTTCCCTTCACCGACCGTTTGTTCACCAGATGCTTCCTTCTGCCGATGAACACTTCGTTGAGCGACGAAGAGGTGCAGTACATCTGCAACCGTGTCCGGAGATTCTATGCGGGCTAGTCTAGACATCGCGACAGATCGCAACGCGTTTTCGCTCGGAAACCTTGCGGATGTTGGAAGCTTTCACGAACCGCTTCTGATCGATCCGCTCGACAACGATGCTCTGATGTCGGGACTTCAGCGGATGATCCTGATTCGCGTCGTGGAAGAGAAGATCGGTGATATGGTGTCGCAGGGAATCGTGAAATGCCCGTGTCACCTCGCCATCGGCCAGGAAGCCCCTGCTGTCGGCGTGGCAGGATATGTTCGCAAGGGCGACCGCGTTTTTGGTGCGCACCGCTCACACGGTCATTTCCTCGCGCTGGGCGGATCACCTCACGGACTTCTCGCTGAGGTTCAGGGCAAGGACACCGGCGTTTCGCGCGGCATGGGCGGATCAATGCATCTCATCGATATCCCGAACGGACTGTTTGGAACCGTACCGATCGTCAGCGCGACGATTCCAATCGCCGTTGGCGCGGGCATCGCGGCGAAGATGGACGGCAACGGCGACATGGCTGTCTCGTTTTTCGGAGATGGAGCTACGGAAGAAGGGGCGTTTCATGAGTCGATGAACCTCGCAGCGACAATGAAGGCGCCGGTGCTCTTCGTCTGCGAGAACAACTTCTTCTCGAGCCACCTGCACATCAACCTGCGACAGCCCGACACGTCTGTCTGCCGCTATGCGGAAGCGCATCGTGTCGGCTGGGCACGTGCGGACGGAAATGACCTCGCTCAGGTCCGCGCTGTGACAAAGGAAGCGGTCGATTCGATTCGCGCCGGCGAGGGACCGCGCTTTCTCGAGCTGGTGACGTACCGCTGGCGCGGACACGTCGGTCATCGCGAGGATGAGGATGTAGGAGTAAAGAGAAAGGATGACCTTGCGGCGTGGAAGCTCCGCGACCCGATCAGCCGTCTCGCGGTTTCACTCGAGGCCAACGGGGCTCTCGACCGTCAACAGCTAAAGCGTTTCTGGACCGAGGCTCATACCGTCGTGGAAGAGGCGTGGGCGGAGGCGTCGCACGATCAGTATCCACCGGCAAAAGCACTTCTCAGTCGCGTGTACAGCGGGACGATGGCAAGGAAGCAGTGAAACAGACGCCGGTGACGACAGGGTACGGCGCAGCCATCCGCGATGGCTTCGAGTACCTGCTTGAAAATCATCCGTCGGTGTTCACGATCGGCCAGGGTTTGTGGAGTCCGTGGTACGTCGGCAATTCGATGACGGATCTCGACAGCCAGTTCGGACGCGAGCGCGTCATCGACACGCCTGTCTCGGAGCTTGGCTGCACCGGCGCGGCGCTTGGTGCCGCTCTCTGCGGCTACCGCCCGATCGTGATCCACCCGCGAGTGGACTTCATGCTGTTGGCGGTCGATCAGATCGTGACGCAGGCAGCGAAATGGCGCTCGATGTTCGGTGGACAGGTCTCCGCACCGATCACGGTTCGGGCGATCATCAATCGCGGAGGCGAACAAGGCGCGCAGCACTCTCAGTCGCTTCAGTCCTGGTTCGCTCACATCCCCGGCCTTCGAGTCGTGATGCCCTCCACACCGACAGACGCTAGGGATCTGTTGATAGCGAGCGTCCTGTCCGACGATCCGGTTCTCTACCTGGACGATCGCTGGCTGTACGGGCTCGAAGAAGAACTCCCGCCAATCGAAGAGAGAAATCTTGCCCACGAAGGCCCGCGCCTTACGCGCACGGGTCAGGATCTGACGCTAGTCGGGTCGAGCTATAGCGCACATCTTTGCCGAGAGGCCGCTGCGCGCCTCAGCGCTAACGGCATCGAGTGCGACGTAATCGATATACGCGTGCTCAACCCGCTCGACTCCACGTTGATGATCAAGTCGGCAAAGAAGACGGGTCGCGTGCTCGCTGTCGATGGCGATTGGCGAAGCTGTGGAATGGCGGCGGAAGTGATAGCATCTATTTCGGAGGCGGTCGATCCGCGCGTGATGCGCGCTGCACCTCGTCGCGTGACCCTTCCGGATGCTCCCGCGCCGACGAGCAGCCCGCTAGAGCGCAGCTACTATCCAACAGTAGACTACATCGTGCAGCGCGCACTCGCGCTCGTCGGGGCACAGCAAGAAACGTTCGAATGAAGCGTCTGCTGGACATCGCGGTCGCGTTTCTAGGACTGCTGATTCTTTCCCCGCTGGTGATAGTCCTGTGCATCGCGATTTATCTCCAGGACTATCACTCGCCATTTTACATAGCCAACCGGATGGGGCGCAAAGAGCGACCATTTCGCATGGTGAAATTTCGCTCGATGGTAATTCGGGCGGACAAGAGTGGCATCGACTCCACGGCCGGCGACGATCCTCGCATCACGTCACTCGGCAAGTTCATCAGGCGATTCAAGCTCGATGAAATTCCGCAGCTGTGGAACGTGCTCAAGGGTGAGATGTCGCTTGTCGGCCCGCGGCCTAATGTGGAGCGCGAGACGGTTCTCTACACCGCTGACGAGAAGAGACTACTCAAGGTTCGTCCGGGAATAACGGACCTCGCGTCGATCGTCTTCGCAGATGAAGGAGAGATACTCGAGGGCAGCGCTGATCCGGACCTCAGGTACAATCAGATCATCCGGCCATGGAAATCACGGCTTGCGCTTCTTTATGCCGACTCACCCTCCAACGTGTCGCGCGATCTGTCGATTGTCGCGCTGACTGTGCGAAGCGCACTGGACCGCTCGGCGGCGCTGGCCGGCGTCTCGCGCATCGCCGCGACACTCGGCGCCTCGCCGCAGCTGTTGCAGATTGTCTCCCGGCAGGGGCCGCTGCCTGCCGCCGCACCGCCAGGCGCGACCGATATCGTACAGTCAAGAGTCGTGGCGTAGAACTGCGGACCTTCCACCAAGGGTCTCGTCCGCAGTCAGGCTTTCTTCAGCACGGTTGTCACCTGCCCGACAGCGAACGGGAATAGCGCCTGCGCCGCGAAGTAAAGCGACGGGATGCGTCGGGATAGAAACCTTCCCAGGGGAGGAACCAGCGCGCCCTTTTCCCTTGCTGCGACCGAAGTGGTCTTCCCGACCCCGAAGAGATCTGCGATTCGACTCGAATTCATCGCCTTGTATACATCGCTGCCGGGCCTGGAATACCGCCAGTCTACGAGCATGAGGTATCCGCCGGGTCGCGTCACTCTCACCATCTCGCTGGCAATCGCGCGTGCCATATCTTCAGATGGAAGGAGCACGAACATCGTCGACTCGAACACGATGTCAAAGGTTCCGGTCGCGTAACTCAGAGCCTCTGCGCTTTCGCACATGAAGTCAACGTTCGGAAGACTGCGTCGCGCATGGTCTATACGCTCCTTGCTGATGTCGATACCCGACAGCTGATCGGGGCGAAATCCAAGGCGAAGGAACTGAATCAACCCTGCGCCGCTCCCGCATCCAACGTCGAGAATGCGGGCCGTGTCCTTGTTCACGTTCATCATTCTCAGCGCGCTGATGTTCGCGCGATCGAATGCGAACGTTTGGAACGCTACTTCAGCGTTGCCGAGCAGGTCATTCCGATCGGCCTTGTGCTGTTCGTAATACTTGCTGTACACGCGATCACTTCAGCGAGCAGAAATCGTCGGTCGCTGGATTGTTGGTGAGGCGCGTTGGGCTCGATCCGTCGAAGTTCATGATCCAGATTTCGTTGTTCCCGCCCTGGCGAGTACTGGTGAAGCAGATTTCGCGACCGCGAGGAGACCACCAAGGCCTCGCATCCCCGCCAGGATCGTTCGTCAGATTCTTCTGGTCGGTACCGTCCGGATTCATGGTGTAAATCTCGAAATTCCCGTCGCGGTTCGTCGCAAAAACAATCCTCGACGCGTCAGGCGCCCACATCGGCGTCTGCTCCTCCGACAAGTTGCTCGTCAGACGTGTCACGTTGTTATTTCTGATATCGATCAAATAGATGTCAGAGTTGACGGAATTGCGCGGTCCATAGAACACAAGCTTGCGCTCATCGGGCGACCATGACGGCCACGTATCATCAGCGAAGAAATCGGTAAGTCGCTTCGCGCCTGAGCCGTCCACGTTAATCGCGTAGATCTCCTTGTTCCCATCACGATTGGTGGAGAACGCGATGCGAGCGCCATCGGGCGTGAACATCGGATTTTCATCATTCGCCGGGTCGCGAGTCACGTTCTGCGGATTCCTCCCATCGGCATTCATGATATAGATCTCGTTGTTACCGTCGCGATTCGTCTGAAATGCGATCTTCGTTCCGTCGGCCGACCACGCGGGTCGCATGTCGTTCGCCGTGTTGGTCGTAAGACGCTTGACGTTGGTTCCATCCGTATACATCGAGTAGATCTCGTTGTTTCCGTCCCTGTCGGACATGAAGAGAACGCGCGGCTCTGCGGTGCTCTGGATTGGGCCAACGTTCTCTACGCATCCCGAAGCGAATACAATCGCTCCTACCGCCGTGGCGGCCAGAACCCTTCTCATTGTCATCACCATTGGAGGGCAGTTACCGTGATCGCGAGGTGATCGCTCGTGCGGTCGCCGATCGCCTCGATTCCATTCTCACAGCCACGAATGCGCTGAAAGAAGGAATTGTACCTGACGACTTTCGATGCCTCAAATCCAACTTTCAGAAGCCTGGTGTTGAGTTGGGCACGCATTCCCGGATACACCGCCACGTCGTGAAAGCACCTGTTCGGATTGGACTGCGAGAAGAACGCATCGTTGTTGAACCGTTGTCGTCCGAAGTTCAGCCCCACCTGCC
This sequence comes from Gemmatimonadaceae bacterium, assembly GCA_039921425.1. GTDB lineage: Bacteria > Gemmatimonadota > Gemmatimonadetes > Gemmatimonadales > Gemmatimonadaceae > UBA4720. The sequence continues at coordinate 6,365 of JBDSBT010000183.1, forward strand.
ACAACTGGCGCATGTAATCCGCAGCGAACCATTGGGCAGACGAGCCAGGTCCGAGACCGCCGCCGAGAATCTGGCCTTCGTTCGTATAACCCTGCACTACTGCGCGGCTGGTGTACCATGAGCCAATGGGACGCAACTGATATGTGCTGCTCTGCTCAACGTTCGTTATCTCGGTCTGAAGACGCACTCGCGACCCTGCCCTGCTGCCAGCGCTCAGCCACTGCAGCCCGGCAGTATAGCCGCGGGTATGATTTGGCTCGGTGAGAAAGTCGTGGAGCGACGTGGGAACCTCTGTTCGTCCCCACTCGATGTACGACTCGAGACCGTGCCCCGGCAACGCCCAGTGCATGAACAGCGAGAAAATCTGGTCCGGGCCGGGGATCATCGTTGAATCGGTGACCGGAACTGCGTTAGGGTGTCCGGTGCCCTTGAGAAAGTCTGCGGCATGCGATGCCACGCCGCCGTACCCGCTCACAGGCGAGTAGACCGACCGGGTGACGCCAAAGTTCAGTCCTGAGCTGTGATACGGCTGCCACGTGAGTGCAGCGGCGCTCAGGGACCTCACGTTGTTCGATGCGATGTTGTCGAAGAAATCCGACTCCTTGAGGCCGCCGACTATCCATCGAAACTCGAATCCACCAATTCCGGTGTTGAGCGGACGCCCGGTGCGGATGAACGCGTGCGGAAACCCTGGCGCGTTATCGCTCAGAACGAGAGGGTTTCTGAATGCCGGACCCCACCATTCGTTTTCCGTCGCCGCGCCGACCTGAATTGGACCGCCCGTGACCGTGAGCGACGATTGGCCCGGATACAGTTTCTTGATTGCCTTGTCGCCGAACCTGTAGGGCAAGTCGATCGGATAAGGAGCTACGTTGAACGGTGACGACCAAGGGCTCCTGTAGGCCGGCAGCGGCCGCGAAAACCTCAGATCGGTGGGATCGATCGAAAGATTGTGGTTTGTCGAGAGAACGAGCTCGGGGATGGCGATGAGCTGGACGGGACCGAAAGTGGCCGTCAGTCCGGCCAGGGCGCGCACGTTGTAGCCCTTGCCTTGCCACAGCGCACCGTCGTTCTGGCCGAACGGGAGCGATGTGTTAGTGACTTCCATCACCAGAGGAAGCACCACCCCGAGGATTGGCGCAACAACGCGCGTCCGCTGCTGGTCCATCAGCGACGACGTTGAGCGCAGCAGATAGCCATTGACCCCCGCACTCCCGTCGAGAACGCCCAGCCTTAGCTTGTCAGCAGAATCGCCACTAACGGTCACCATGCTCCGCGTACCAGCAGCAGCCGCGGTGGCCGGGATTGCGACGGTTTGGGAAGTGGCAGGCAATGCCATCGCGGTGATGATGGCTACAAACAGGAAATACTTCAGGCGCTTAAATGAACGCATTAATTGTGGCGTTTCGATGTGGTTGGTCCCGCAGCCCGCGCGCTTATCGTGCGGTGCGCCGCTTGCTCGTGGCTGGGCGCGAAAGTAAATATAGTCCTTCGACACACAAGCGGCGCGACACAACGTCGACGTTGGCGCGCCGCAATCCTCTAGTCCCAAAGTGACAGATGAATAAAGATTGTCTACCGACCACGCCGTCGATGCCATTTGACGGATGGCAGGGCGCAACATTCTGCGCGTCAGCCATGCGGTCTGTGGCTCGCCTGGCCATGGCCGGTGCAATGGCTTTTTCGATCGTCGGCACTGCTTCCGCGCAGAGCGGGGCTGGCGGGGCCGAGGTTTTCGCCGGCAGCGAATTCGAAAACTACTTGCGCTATCTGCAGACACTCGGCAAATCCAAGTCGACCGTGTGGAGCATTCGAAGCTTTTCTCCCGAAGAGGTGGACAAGCTCGCTCCCACTGATTCCCTGCATCCGTGGGCGAAGCGATACAGTTTTTCGGCACCCAAGGGCTCGGGAT
>JBDSBT010000184.1:0-6897 GCA_039921425.1 Gemmatimonadaceae bacterium
TGCGAGGGTCTGTTGCACGATCGTGCAGGATTCCCGCGAGAAGCGACATCTGATCGCCGCGATTATTGACACCACCGCGCGGCATGCAGATCTCCGCATCCCATTGCAGCAGGCCAAGGGACGAGGCTATCACGGATTTATCGCGCGAGAGCCGGACTAGCTCCGCGTAGGCCTGATCAGGGGTCATGGTCGTTTAGGAGTGTACCCTCGGCAGGCAAAGGTAATCCACGCCCGCACCCTGCGTCGAATGCCTTGCCACGGACGGTCCATCGCCCCAGAATATCGGACCCGTCCCTCTCATCCTCCCCGGTGAACTCATGAAGATTTCGCATGCATTCATTGCCTTGCTGGCCGTGCCGGCAGGTCTCGCCGCCCAACAGCCGCCCGCAGCTGCGGGTCCGCCAGTAAATCCAGTAACGACCGTCTTCCGAAACCGGACGATGGGCCTCCAGCGCAATCTCGCGCAGGCATTCGACTCCATCCCTGCTTCGAAGTTCAACTATCGTCCGACACCGGCGCAGCTAACCATCGGATACATCGCCCAGCACCTGGTGAACGACAACTACTTTTTCTGCAGCAACTTCGGGACGATGAAGCCACTGCGTCCGGCCGCCGACACGGCAACGGCTGACTCGATCAAGGCGAAGTGGCCCCGCGAGACACTTAACGCGAAACTCAAGGAGTCATTCAAGTTTTGTGAAGATTCCTTCGCTCAGCTCAACGACGGGAATCTCGGCGATCAGATCACGATCAACCCCCCGGGCGGAGCTCCGCGTACTCTGACCCGCGCGGCCATGGTGCTCGGCCACGCTCTGGACGTGGCGGACCATTACAGCCAGATCGCCAACTACATGCGGCTGAACAACATGATCCCGCCGACAGCATTGCCGCGGCCGCGACCAGCCGGGCAGTAGCGAAGCGACCGAACGCATTCCGAGGGCGTCACTGCGGCGCCCTCGGAAACCTTCCACTCGTCCACGGAACCCCCGCCTGTTCCGCGCTCTGTTCGAGCCCTTTCAACTCGACTTCGACGAGCTGCCTCACCTGCGACAGAATCGCATCGAACTTCGACCGGACAAGGTCCAGTTCCGCGGCCTGTGTCGGAGTCGGCGCCTCTAGCGTGCCGCCCCAGTTGCTGCCGATCGCCCCACTTAACCGGCCAAGCAGCGATGGCGGTGTCGCCTCATTCCGGCTCGCCAGAGTCGGGTCGCCGTTGAGCGCTTCCTGAGCGTCCTTCAACCTGTCCGTTAACACTCGCACGCGGTGCTGGAGACTCGCATCCGCCGTTGCCGTTTCGTCTATCGCCCGTTTGAACAACGTCATTCGAGTGAGCGTCTCACGAATTGTCTGGTCGAGGCCAAGCACCGCTCGCTCGAGCTCTGCGGCAAGTTGCTGATCGGCAAGAGTGGCCATCGTTCTCCCGCCCGGTCCATCGATCCCGACAACCTGAAATCGCTGCATTTCGCCAAGCTGCGTGAACGCACCGTTCACGCGCGTCGCGAAGCTCACTTGATACGTTCCCGGCACCACGTAGGGCGTAGCAGGCGGACTTCCGAACGGCCAGTCAGGGTCCGGCGCATATGCGGGACCTGTCACTGGATTTGGCGGCTGAAGGGTGAGATCCCACGCCACGCGATTGATTCCCGAGATCGACGGCGCGGTGAATCGGCGAATTGGTCGGCCATTCGAATCGCTGATCGTTACGACGATCGCGGGACTCTCTTCCCTGTCCTCGACCTTCAACGAATCCCACGGCGGATAAAACACATCCCCACTTTTCTTCGCAAGGTCCTTCTCTGCTGCTTGTCGCGCTTCCTTACGGGACTTGAGACCGCTCTTCATGTAGTAGGTGAAGACCGCTCCGAACGGCGGATTGCTCGCCATATAGTAGCCGGCGCCCTGAAACGCCGGACCAACCGCGTCCGCAAGTCCAAGCGGAACAGATTGAACATATAGCGGCGCCGGGCGCGTCGGGAACAGAACGAAATTGCTCGCCAATGCCGCGTCATTCATCGTTCGCAGCGGGGAATAATCGTCGAGGATGTAGAAGCCGCGACCGAACGTCCCCACAACCAGATCGTTCTCGCGTTTCTGAATCGTGAGATCACGCACCTGAATCGTCGGTAGCCCACCGCTGAGCTTGAGCCATTTCTTGCCGCCGTCACGACTCACGAACAATCCGTACTCGGTCCCCGCGAACAATAAATTGCGATCGACATGATCCTCGGCCAATGCGTACACGCTTCCTTTTTCCGGAAGGTTGCCTGTCGCCGATGTCCAGGTGCGGCCCATGTCAGGTGATTTCATCACATACGGCTTGAAGTCGCCTGCCTGATGATTGTTGAACGCAGCGTAAACGACATTGGCATCGTGCTGCGATGGCAGGATCTTGAACACCGGCGCAGTGTCGGCGACGCCAGGCACGTGATCGACTGAGCGCCATGTCGCTCCGCCATTCTCGCTGACACTGATCTTTCCGTCATCAGTCCCCGCAAACAGCAAACCTTCCTTCACCGGCGACTCGGCGGTCGTCAACACGACGCCGAACAGAGTTGTCGATGCATTCTTTGCGACTGCGCCAAGACCCATCACGCGGTCCATCACCTTCAACTTGTTGCGATCGATGAGACGAGACAGATCCGGGCTGATCACCTTCCACGAATCACCGCGATCGTTCGACATGAACAGCCGGTTCGATGCGAAATAGAGGCGATTGTGATTGAAAGGACTGATGAAGAGCGGCGAATCCCATCCCCATCGCGGCCCTGGAGTACCCGGCTCTTCGGTCGGTTGTATGCCCATTACGTCGCCGGTCTTCAGGTTGAAACGCGCAAGATTTCCGAACTGCGACTCGGCGTAGACTGTATTCGGTTCGACTGGATCAACCACACTTCCAAATCCATCGCCACCCGACGTGATGAACCGTCAGCGTTCGTGATTCCGCTGACGTTGCGAGTGCGCGAAGGCCCACCAATCGAGAAGTTGTCCTGCGCGCCACCGAACACTCTGTAGAACGGCTTCGACTCGTCGGTCGCCACGCGATAGTACTGCGTGATCGGAAGATTCGAGACGAAGCGATAACTCTTGCCGCCGTCGAAGCTTTCGTACACGCCGCCGTCGCATCCGATCACAAGATGAGTCGTTTCGTCGGGGTCGATCCACACCACGTGATTGTCTACGTGCTTGTTGCGCTCGCCAACTCGATGGAAGGTCTTGCCGCCATCATCGGTAACCTGAAGGATCGGCTCGATCGCATAGACGCGGTCAACATCTTTCGGATCGGCGAAGATCTCGTTGTAGTAGTTACTCCCCGACTGGTAGCCGCTCATCTTGTCCCAGCTCGCCCCACCATCCCGCGAGCGGAAGAACCCTCCCTTTGCGTCCGCCGCTTCCGCGATCGCGTAAATGACGCTCGGATTCGCCGGTGAGACCGCCAGGCCGATGCGGCCAAGGTCTACGTCGGGGAAACCGGATTGGGATTTGGTCCATGTTTTTCCGGCGTCGGTCGATCGCCATACGCCCGAGCCCGGACCACCGGCGACGAAGGTGTAGACGCGGCGTTGCCGCTGCCATGTCGTCGCGATAAGGATGTCGGGATTGCGTGGATCGAGCTGAATGTCGTTGGCGCCAGTGTAGTCATCGACGCCGAGGATCTTCGTCCACGTTTTGCCGCCGTCGGTGGTTTTGTAAACGCCGCGATCGCCACCCTTCTTCCACAGCGGGCCCTGCGCGGCGACGTACACCACATCCGAATTGCGCGGATCGATCACCACCCGGCCGATGTGCTCGGACAGCTTGAGACCCATGTTCTTCCAGCTGCGTCCGCCGTCGATCGACTTGTAGATGCCGTCGCCGTACGACACGACCCGTTGCGCGTTGTTCTCGCCGGTCCCCACCCAGATGACATTCGGATTGGCGTGGTCGATGGTCACGGTGCCGATCGAGAATGAGCCCTGTCCGTCGAAAATCGGCGAGAATGAAATGCCCCCGTTTGTGGACTTCCATACTCCGCCTGATGCTGCGGCGACGTACCAGGTGCGCTTGTCGCTCGGATCGATCGCGATGTCGGAAACGCGTCCTGACGTCAGCGCTGGTCCGATCGAGCGAAGCGCCATTCCGGACAGCAAGCCAGTATTGAATTTCGAGCTGTCAGCCGGAGCCGCCGGCAGCTTGTTGTTCGTCTTCGATTGCGCGCTGGCGATGGAGGATGCGGTAAGGAGCAGTGCGATCGTGAAAGTGCGCATGCGGGCGGGTTGGTTGAGAGGTCATCGATTCGGAGTTCAATCTACGACCTGCCGACGCCTCCACCACCTCGCCAACCACCCTCTACAGATTCATTACATCAGGCTGCCGTTGCCGAGGTTACCCCTTTGGCCTCGTCCGCCGAAACAGCTTGAGATCGATCCATTCTCCCATGGCCTTGTACCCGGCGTCGCTCGGGTGGAGATGGTCACCCGAATCGTACGCCGGAAGCAACCGGTCCGGCTGAACGGGGTCTTTGGTCGCGGCTTCAAAATCGATCACGCCGTCAAACATGCCGCTCGTCCGGATCCACTCGTTAACCTCACGCCGTTTCACATCCCCTCTGATAGTCGTCGGCCGGTCCAATCCACCGATTGGGGTAAGTGTCGCCCCATAGATGGTCAGCCCACGTTCGTGGGCGCGCGCGATTAGCTGCTTGTAGCCAAAGATGATGTCGGCAGCAGTGGCACTGTCGGCCGTTGCGCGCAAAAGGTCGTTGATGGCTTCGAGCAACACTACATGGGTCACGCCGGGCTGCATGAGCACATCACGATCGAACCGGGCGAGCGCGCTGGGGCCCGTGTTTGCCGACAACACACGATTGCCTCCGATGCCCGCGTTCACGATTCCCTTCTGCGGTTCCCGTGATTGGAGCAGGCGACGAGCGAGCACGTCGGGCCAGCGCGTGTTCGCGTCGAGTGTTGTTCCCGAACCATCCGTGATCGAGTTCCCGATCGCGACGATGACTCCGGTTGCCTTCGGGTTCGTCACGTCGACTCCTGCAAGCCATAGCCACTGAGTGATGGTCGTGTCGGGAGTCAGGCTCGCAGCGGACGTGAAGTCACCGCTGCCCGAGACGTAGCTGCGTTGATGAGCTGCCGTATGGCGCGTCGTTGCGCGAATGCTGTCCTGAATCCACAGGCTCACGGCGAGGTCGCTGAGTGCCGGGACGCGAAAATCGATTGCGTCACTGGTTACGACTGAGCCCGGCCTCAGCGTTAGTGCGGCGCGACCGCCAAACGTTATCACGCGGTCCGTAGCACTTCGAATCGTCGCGCCGGAATCGCGTACCGCAATGTGGGCGGAGCCGATTACAAGGGCTCGCTCTCCGTATTCATTCGAGACACGAACCCGCACACTATCACCACCAAGTGTCGAATGCACGATTTGCCGGATGGTGCGATTCGCGTATGTCGGTACCCGGTCCACCGAGTCCCGGGCAGGCCCTGGTGCGGCGAGATTCGAAGGCGACCATGTCGCAAACCAATGCGACGACTGTTGTGCTGCGACCGGAACGGCGACCAGCAGGCTGGTGACGAAAACCACGCCGCGAAATAGCCGCGACAAGAGCGTCAGGGGGAACTCGCGGGAAGCGTGAACCCGGTCGGGCGGCCTCCCAGGACTGACATCGAATTCCGCCCATCTTCCGATTTAAACGTGCCCGATGGCAGCCTGATATCTGTCACCTGCATCAGCGCGTTTGTCGAAGGCGTGAGCAGTATGACGTTCTGTCGATTCATCCGAACCGAGCTGATCTCCTTGATTTCACCAGTGCTCGTCTGAAGTCTCGCAATCTTGCCGTCGAGGACTACGATGATTGTGCTGCTCTCATTTGTATAGGTACCGTCGGGGAGGTACACCGGCCCCGGATTGGCCGCGCTCGCGAGCGCAATCTTGCCGGACCTTACCGAGAACGTCGTGACTGCGACTTGCGTGCTGCTATCGAGCACCACTGGGTCAGCGGCCGGTGATGGCGCCTGCGCATGAGCGGCGCGCGCGGCGACCACAACACAGACGCAAGTAAATCTGAGCATCGGAATCATCTTAACGCCCTCACGATGAAATGTTGCGCACCCTTTCTTCCAGCGTCGGAGAATCACCTGCGTGATCCAGCTCCGCTAGTCGTGCCCGGACCATGTCCTTTACCAATTTCTTCTCGATCTTCCAATCGACAGGGATCTGAAAGCAGTTCTGGAAGACGACAAACTTCGTCAGTCTCACCTTGAAGTCTTCAATTACACGTGGACTCCAGGCTGAAAATGTCAGATGATGCTTATAGGCAGCAACTCCAACTACATACTTTCCCTTCCGGTGAATCGTAGGAACGTTCCAGGAAATCCTGGACTCCAATTCCGGAAATTGCGCAAGAATGAAATCAAATACGGACCTGATTGTCCCTCCTTTCACAGGGTCCAGTGAGGCCAGATAATCCTCAACTGTATTGAATCTTGGGGACTTCATTTCTTCCCTGCGGACTTCGCTTTCTTCGAACGTTTTTTCTTGCCCGAACTGTTTAGGGCGATCGCTTCGCGGACGAGCGCCTTGAACGCGGGCTCGTCAACTTCTTCTCCTTCGGCAATGTCGATCGCGCGCCTCACGTTGCCGTCGAGACTCGAGTTGAAGAGACCGGACGGATCCTTTAGAGACGCGCCCTTGGCGAACGTGAGCTTCACGACCTTCTTGTAGGACTCGCCAGTGCAGATGATGCCGTCGTGCGACCAAACCGGAGTGCCCATCCACTTCCACTCCTCGATGACGTCCGAGTCTGCTTTCTTGATCAACTTGCGCATCCTGCCGAGAGTCTGGCCGCGCCAGTCATCGAGCTCGGCGATTCTTTTCGAGATGAGCTCCGATGCCGGGTGGCCTTCATTCGCC
>JBDSBT010000185.1:0-11156 GCA_039921425.1 Gemmatimonadaceae bacterium
AGCAGCCGATTCGGATCTCGTGTTCGCCGCTGATTCGCAACAGGTCGAGTCGTGGATTGAGGCGTTCGAGTCGTGGGCAGAAGTCAGCGTAGTGGAGCCCGCGGCGCTATCGCTTTCTCGAGCGCTAAGCGCGGGCAACGTGCGGTCAGGCATCTTCGAGATTGTGTCGGCGCAAGGCGAGAATGGTATCGTCGAAATGACGGATCGGCGCGTGACGACGGCCCGGCGGGTCGGCGAATCCTCGGACGAAAGCAAACCCCGGGAGACTCCGGTGATTCGAGGATTGGCTCCGGAATTCCTTCCTGCTTATGGGGCTGCAATCGGGTTCGATGCGCCCTTGTCCGAGATGCTTTTTCCCGCAGCCGGCCTAAGACGCGTGCGGCATGACCGGCTGATGCGAACGGTCCGCGCGGCAGTCAATCTTCTGCTCGCATTGGCATTCGCGATTGCCGCCGTCGATCGTTCACGTTCGCGAGTGCTCGAGCGGGAAAACCACGAGATCGCGGACCTCACGCCGAAAGCAGAAGGTCCGGCGGCGATGCGGGCGAGGCTAGCACAGCTCGATCTCGAAGCGTCAACGGCGGCTTCGACGGGCTCGGCGCACGCGGATCCGGTTGGGGTTCTCGCAGCGATCAGCAGGAGGCTTCCTCACGATGCGGTCGCGATAAGCGTCCGTGCGGATGGTGACGAATGGCAAGTCGACGGTACTGCGAGCCACGCGTCGAACATCGTGCCTTTCCTGGACGCAGATCCTTCGCTGGAAAATGTTCGCTTCCTTGCAGCGAGTTCCCGTTTCAACGAAGGGAACCGCAGCTATGAGACTTTTTCGGTAGCGCTGCATGCCCATCGCTAGGCTGACGCGGAGAGAACGAGGCGTTGTCACGACGGGCGCGGCCGTTGTGATTGCAGCTCTTCTTTTGCGATTCGCAATCGTGCCTTTTGTCGGCCGATGGAACGCACGTGAGGACATGATCGCATTCAGCGCTGACCGCATCGAGCGCATGCGCGGGCTTATTGCGGACGATGTGCGATTGCGCGCCGCGCTTGGCGCATCTGAACCAGCTGGTGGTACACGCCGGCTGGTGTCCGGCAGGACGACGGCGCTCGCCGGCGCGGCCCTCCAGGCGGTGATCCAATCGGATGCCGATCGAAGCAGGGTGACCATCAACCGTCTCGACCTTGCTGGAACGCCGGATTCGACTGCCAGCTCGTCATTGCCTTCGATTCCCGTAACGATCTCGGCCGTTGGAGATGTCTATGGCTTGTCCGAGTTTCTGTCTGCACTTCAATACGGCGCCCCCGTCGTTCGCGTGAAGCAATTGACCGTCGTTTCAAATTCCTCGCTGCGCGGCGGATTGCTTCAGATGTCGCTTCAGCTGAGCGCTCCAGCTGTGATCGAATGATGAAGAGCGCCGTCGCCCTCCGAACCATGCTCAATGCGCTGACGATTTCGATGGTTGCAGTCGGAGTATTCTTCTTTTTGAAGGAGCCGTCGTTGCCGAACGTCGTGATTCCAGCCGCCACTGGGGGGCACGGCTCGGCCGGGCAGATGAGCTCGACACCGAAATCGGCCGATGCGGCCGTGATCGTTTCGTCTAACATTTTTTCTGCTACTCGCGCGGCCCCTCCCGTCCGTTATACTCCCCCTATTGCCGGCGCGACGTCGGCGGGCGTCTCATCAACGCAGGACGAGGTCGTTACTCTATCAGCGCCGCCTCCTCGGGTGTTTGGCACGATGACCGGTCCAAACGGAGCTACAGCTTTGATTCAGCCTGATTCCGCCGGCTCGAGTAGCCGGCTATACCGTGAGGGCGAGCGCGTGGGTGCCTTTCGTATTGAAAAGATTCTCACGGGCTCGGTCATCGTGCGCGGTCCTTCCGGGCGAGTGGAGCTGAAAGTCGAGCAGGGCGAGGACCGCAGAGAATGAACCATCGGCTTCTTTTGTTAGCTGCATCGCTGTCTTTGTCCGCACCGGCATTCGCGCAGACGCCGGTCAAGCCACAGGGAACAGCGCTCAACTTTGTCGACGCACGTTTGTCTGATGTCGTGCGTTCGCTGGCATTGTCGCTCGGCCTCAATGTCGTGTTGACCGACGTTCCCGATAAGCGCATAACGTTCACGACGGCGGCTCCGGTCGAGCGCGGCGCAGTTGGTGAGATTCTCGAGTCAATTCTGGAAAGCAATGGGCTCGTCATGATTCAGAAAGGGTCTGTTGCGCAGGTCATGACGCTCGACAAGGCGCCTGCTCAGGCTCTGCACACGTACGTGATCTCTCTCAAGTACGCGGCAGCAGAGGATCTCGCGAGGGCCCTGGCTCGCGTATACGGTTCGTCAGTCACCTCGGGCCTGTCACAGACTCTCGATGATAGAAGCCTCTCGCGAAATCTCGATGCGTTCAGGCAGCGGGAAGCGACAGCGTTTCAAATGCGCCGAGACACGCCGATTACTCCGCCGGCGGTGGCTACGCCTTCGATTCCGACGACAAACGGAGCCGACGCGGCCGCTGGCGCGGCAAACACTGGGAACCTGATCGGACAAACGACCATTGTCGCGAACCCATCGACTAACTCGCTGATTATTCGCACAGTACCACCAAACTATTCCTTGCTTCGCGAAACTGTCGAAGCGCTCGACACCCGGCCCCCGCAGGTTCTTTTTGAAGTTCTCGTGGCAGAGATAGCGCTGGGCAAGACCCAGCAGTTCGGAGTTGACTGGTCGGCAGTGAACGGAACGACCACGGCGCAGTTTGGATCGCCGTCTGCGCCCGATACCACGAGCTTGATCGATGATTTCGTCCTGCGCGTGGTCTCGCTCGATCGCTTCAAGGTACGCGCAGTGCTTAGGGCGCTCGCGGCGAAATCCAACGTCCGCGTTCTCTCCACTCCGCAAATTCTCGCTTCGAACAATCGCGAGGCGCATATCCTGGTCGGCAGCAAGGTGCCGTTCGTCGTCTCGACCCGTCTCGGAAACGACATCGCGATCGACCGGACCGTGCAGTTCCAGGATGTTGGAACGAACCTGACGATTATCCCGACGATCAATCAGGACGACTACGTGAGCGTCCAGATTCTTCAGGAAGTGAGCACGCTCACTTCGCAGACGATTGCATCGGCTCTCAATGCTCCGGTGATTTCAACGAGAGAGGCGTCAACGCGCGCGACGATCAAAAACGGCCAGACGGTCGTGATTGCCGGGTTGATTGGAACCACGGAGGAGATATCCGATACCGGCGTGCCGTTCCTAAAGGACATTCCAATCATTGGCAATCTCTTCAAGCGCCAGACTCGATCGCGCAATCGCACGGAGCTCGCGATTTTCGTGACGCCGTACATCGTGAGGAATGACGAGACTGCGGATCAGGTGCGCGAGCGGGTGAGAAGCCGGTTTGAGCAACAATCACCTGGCATTTTCAAGGATTCGCTTCCGAAGATCATTCCACCGACCAGCCAGGTGCCGTGAGCACCGGGGCGCGCGACCTTCGCGAGGCAGCGGGCGGAGCGCTCGCGTCGCGGCTTTCGCCCCGCTACCTGGAAGAACACTGTCTCATTCCGCTCGGTATCGCAGACGACGGGCTGCTCGAGATCGCGGTAGGCTCGGGTCTTGACGCGAGTGTCGCTGACGAGCTTTCGCGGCTCTACAAAAAGAAACTGCGGGCCGTGCAGGTGCCGCCTGGGGAAGTTCTCGCGGCGATTATGTCGGCCACGCGAAGCGATTCAGTGAAGGTTGCACCAGCCTCAACGAACGGGAACGGCGATGAGGCAAGCGTGCCAATCGACGACCTCGAAGCACTGGCGAACGGCGCCCCGGTGATCAAGCTCGTGAATGTCCTCATGCTCGACGCGCTCAAAACGGGTGCGAGCGACATCCACGTCGAGTCTGCTCTAACCGGGTTGAGGATTCGTTACCGCATCGATGGAGTGCTTCAGGAAGTGTCTCGCATCACCGCCCAGTATGGCGCAGCTGTCATCAGCCGAATCAAGATCATGTCAGGTCTCGATATCGCCGAGCGAAGAAAGTCCCAGGATGGACGGGCGAGGATGCGGCTCGCAGATCGGGATGTGGATCTTCGTGTGTCCACGCTCCCCGCGCTTCACGGGGAGAGCGTCGTACTTCGAATTCTCGATCACGCCGGTCATGGACGCGATCTGGCTGAGCTCGGCATGCCCCGGGAAGTGCAAACCGACTTCGAGCGCCTGACGCAACGCACGAGCGGGATGATCCTCGTGACGGGCCCGACCGGTTCCGGAAAAACGACGACCCTTTACGCCGCGCTTGCGAAGGTCAACGCACCGGGCGTGAAGATCGTTACGGTGGAGGATCCGGTTGAATACCAGATTCCCGGCGTCATTCAAATTCCAGTGAACCAGAAGGCCGGATTCGGGTTCGATACCGCCCTCAGCTCGATTCTTCGTCATGACCCCGATGTGATCATGGTCGGTGAAATGCGGGACAGGACAACGGCGGAGCTTGCAGTACAGGCAGCGCTGACGGGTCATCTCGTTTTCTCGACGCTTCATACGACCGACGCCGCCAGCGCGATAACGCGACTGGTGGAAATGGGCATCGAGCCCTATCTCGTCGCCGCGACAGCGCAGGGAATTGTCGCCCAACGGCTGGTCCGACTACTCTGCGACAATTGCGCGGAGCCCTATCAGCCGCAGGCGGGTGAGCTTCGAACGAGCGATGCAGAGGACAGTTCCGCAACGTATCGTCGCTCGAAGGGATGCGAGGAATGCTCTCACACCGGTTATCGCGGCCGAATGGGCATCTACGAGTATCTCGGCGTTGACGACAAGGATCGAGAGATGATCACTCGAGGCGCCTCGGTATCAGAGCTCCGAAATGCGGCGCGTGGACGCGGGATGCGGTCGCTCGTCGACGCCGGGTGGGATCTTGTTCGGAGTGGCCGCACATCGATCACCGAGCTCGGCCGAGTGGTCAGCGAGAACTTCGGCGGGTGACGGCGAGGTACCGGTATCGCGCAGCCGATGCATCGGGCCGAGTGGTCGAGGGTGATCTCCAGTCGCAATCGAGGAGCATGGCGATTGAAGAACTTCGCCGGCAGTCGCTCTTTCCTGTTGATGTCTCGGAGGTCGATGCGGTCGCTCCCAAGCAGCGTGGCGAGCGCAGCTCTCTCCCCGACGCGCTCGCGGTGTGGACGCGGACGTTGTCCACGCTCCTCTCCGCTGGATTGCCTTTGGAGCGGGCGCTTTCGTTTTCGTCAAGCGAAACCTCCAACGCAGTTCTGACCGCGGCTGTCGCCGATGTTCGGAATGACATTCGCCAAGGTGTGTCGGTCGCGGCGGCGATGAAAAAGCGCCCCAAAGTCTTTGGCTCTCTCTACATCGCGATGGTCACAGCAGGTGAGGAATCAGGCGCGCTCGACCAGGTTTTGGGCCGACTCGCCGACAATCTTGACGAAGCGGCAGAGCTTCGTGGCCGCGTGCGATCCGCATTGCTGTACCCGGCCCTGATGGCGATCGTGGCGACGATGGGTGTTACCGTCATTCTGCTTTTCGTCATTCCGCGGTTTGTCGACATGCTCAGCGAAGTCGGTGGCGCGCTGCCACTATCGACGCGCACCCTGATTGCCATGAGTGCGCTCGTCACTCGCTGGTGGTGGATCTGGATTCCATTCGGGCTGCTAGTCGCGTTCTTGGCTCAACGCTGGCTTGCCGATCCCGCGAATCGATTCAAGTGGCACCGGGCGCGTCTTGGCCTGCCAGTCACCGGCGATCTGGAACGGAACTATCTCACCGCGCGATTCGCACGCACGCTCGGTTTGCTTCAGCGAAGCGGGGTTGGTATCGTTGCATCTCTTCGCATTGCGCGATCGGCGATGACGAACGATTTCATCGGAGACCAGATACAGCGCGCCTCGGATTCGGTCAGCCAGGGTCGCCGCCTTGGCTCCGAGCTTCAAGGCGTTTTGCCTGCGCTTGCGGTTCAGCTAATCTCTGTTGGCGAGGAAAGCGGGAAGCTCGGCGAACTGTGCCTCCGTGCCGCCGACTCCTACGACAAGGATGTGTCGAGACGCCTTGGCGCACTGGTGAGTCTTCTCGAGCCGGCGTTGATTCTTCTTTTCGGGGCTATGGTAGGCTTTGTCGCCCTGGCGATGCTCCAGGCGATCTACAGCGTCAACGCGCACGTGCTTTGAGGTGACTTGATGAAACTGAATCCATCGCGTGTGCGCCGAGGCCTGACGTTGATCGAGCTGATCGTCGTACTCATCGTCATTGGGCTTCTTGCAGGCCTGGTTGCTCCGCAGATACTTGGTCGCGTGTCGGACGCCAAAATCACAACCGCGAAGACTCAGATTGAGCTTCTTGGTGTTGCCCTCGAGAGCTATCGGCTCGACAACGGTGTCTATCCCAGCTCGCAGCAGGGACTCGAGGCGCTGAGAACCAGGCCGTCCGGGACCCCCGATGCACGGAACTGGAGGGGCCCATACCTGAGAAAGGCCGTGCCGATGGACCCGTGGGGCAAAGCCTACCTTTACAAAAGCCCCGGCGTCAAGGATCGCGCCGGCTTTGACTTGATGACCATGGGAAGGGATGGCCAGGTGGGTGGTAGCGGGGAAGACGCTGATTTGACGAGTGGGTAATATTGCTCGTGCGATGCTACCTCAATAAAACAAATGAGTAGGCCCGTAACACTCCGACAAACCTGTCGTCTAATTCGTGGGTTGATGAGAGCAAACGGTTTCCGCTGGAGGAGTCGAGATGAGTATGTCTGTCCAAAGCGAGCTTTCGCCTGACGAGTCGCCGGTTGTGAAAGCAGAGCCGATTGGACCCCCAACACGGATCGGGTCGCCTTCAAACCGCCGGAACTTCTTCATCGCCGGCGCCGCGGCGGCGGCTGCGTCAGCGTCTGCCTTTGCTGTCATCACCAACAAGTCGCCGCGGAATCCGGTTGGCGATCCCGGGATGGCGGGCCCGACATCGGCGCCGGCGTTAAACGATACTGAAGCGTGGGGCAGCGCCGAGATCCGCCTTGCCCGGCGAATCACGATGGGTCTCACACCTGACGAGGCGTTGCTTGCGAGGACCAGGGGGTTCAAGGGGTACCTCGAGTATCATCTCAATCCGGCGGGGATCGATGACAGCGCGGTAGAAGCGTTCGTGGCGACCACGTATCCGCAGCTTTCGATGCAGGGCCCGGATCTTTACCTGCTCGACTCTGGAGTGCTGCAGCGTCAGCTGCAGGAAGCAACCGTTTTTCGCGCCGCTTTTTCGAAGCGTCAGCTCTACGAGCGAATGGTCGAGTTCTGGTCCGACCATTTCAACATCGCGATTTCGGAAGTCAAATATTTGAAGATGCTCGACGATCGCGAGGTCAGTCGTAAGTATGCTCTCGGCAACTTCCCGGACATGCTGCGAGCCAGCGCTCATAGCGCGGCCATGCTCGTCTACCTGGACAACAATACGAGCCGCTATCCCAAGGTAAACGAAAACTACGCTCGTGAGCTGATGGAGCTCCACACGCTCGGCGTTGACGGTGGGTACACGCAGACCGATGTCTCGGAAGTTGCGCGGTGCCTGAGTGGGTGGACGATCAAGGGAAGGGGCGATTTCAACTTCGATTCGACCGGTCACGACTTCGGGGCGAAGACATTCCTCGGCAACACTATTGCGGCTGCTCCTGGAACCGGCGCGGCAGCGGTTGCCGACGGCGATAAGGTTCTCAACGTGCTCGCCACGCATCCGAACACCGCAAAGTTCATCGCGAAGAAACTGATCATGTGGCTGCTGCGGTATGACCCGCCGCAGGCGCTGATCGATCAGGTGGCAGCGGCGTACTTGAGCACTAGAGGCAACATTCCGGCGATGATTCGCGTGATCGTGACGCCGGCGAACATGGTAGACGCGCCGTCGAAGCATAAACGGCCATTTCATTTCGTGGCTTCTGCGCTCCGCGGTCTCAATCCGACAGTGAAGGGAGTTGCTGCAATCGCCGGAACGAGACTATCGCTCCTCGGCCACCAATCTTTTTTCTGGGCCACGCCGGACGGTTATCCGGACAATGTTCAGTTCTGGTCCGGACTGGTGATGCAGCGCTGGAACTTCGGCGATTACGTCTCCGCTCTCACGACTGGAGATATTGCCGTGGATCCCACGCCGTTCATGACCGTCGCTACTCCGGACGGCATCGCCAGTTCGATCGACGCGATGATGTTCGGGGGAGAAATGCCGGTGCGGACTCGCGATGGTCTGAAGACCTATCTCGCAGGCGGAACGCTCAACGCAACGCGTGTGCGTGAAACGCTGGCTCTCGCCATCAACTCCAGCACCTTCCAGTGGTACTAGCGTCACGCGAACGCGCGGTGTGCGCCTGCGGGATGCCGGAATTCCGAGGATAGCAGCAATGAGCAAATGCAACGACGAAGGCTGCAACGAATACAACGAGATGTCTCGCCGCCAGTTCGTAACGTGGTCGGCCGGCGCTGCGTTTCTCGCGACGGTAATTCCTCCGTGGCTTCCGAAGATCGTGCTGGCGGAATCATTCGCATCGAACCGCGACGTACTCATTTCGATTTTCATGAGAGGTGGAGCGGACGGACTTTCGCTGTGTGCGCCGTTCTCGGATACCGAGTACTACAACGGCCGTCCGACCATCGCGATTCCCCGGCCCGACAGCGCTGCCGCCACAAAGGGCATTGCTCTCGATGACCAATTCATGTTTCCGCAGGCCATGTCGTCGCTGGTCGAGCCTTTCACCGCGAAAGACCTCCTTCTGATTCACGGAACTGGCTCCATCGATACAAGTCGGTCGCATTTCGATGCGCAGCGGTTCATGGAAGTCGGCAAGCCGCGCGATCCGTCTCTCATAACGGGCTGGCTCGGACGACATCTCGCGAGCTCCACGCCCATACGGACCAACGCGCCTCTTCGCGCGCTGGGTATTGCGAACGGACTCGCGCGCACTCTGGTAGGCGCGCCGCAGACTCTGCCAATTCCGAACCCCGCCGCCTTTTCGCTCGGCGGAAGCGCAACGACGCGTCAGGCGCGCACCGACTGGCTCAAATCCGACTATCTGAACGCCCCTGATCCGGTCAAGTCGGCGGCTGTGGATGCCGTCGCAACTGTCGATCTGCTCAAGGTGATCAATTTTACTGGCTACGCCCCGGCGAACGGCGCTGTTTATCCGACGACATCGTTCGGCAACAGCCTTCGGTCGGCGGCGGCTTTGATCAAAGCAGATGTTGGCGTCGAAGCGGTACAGGTAGACATCGGCGGTTGGGACACCCACTCGGCCCAGGATCCACTCGCTGGATCGATGGCGACGACGATGACTCAGTTCTCGACGGCCATTGCAGCGCTGTACAAGGACCTCGTTGCGGGCGCACAGACTCAGAACGTGACAGTGGTGATCGTTTCGGAGTTCGGCCGCAATGCCCGGGAGAACGGCAGCAAAGGAACCGACCATGGCCGTGGAAACGTGATGTTCGTCATGGGAAAGAACGTCGCCGGCGGGCGAGTAATGACCCAGAACTTCGCGTCACTCGCGAGAGAAAATCTCGAAAACGGTCAGGATCTCAAGGTGACGATCGACCATCGCGACATACTTGCGGAGGTCGTGAAGAACCGGTTGAACAACACTGCGCTGTCGTTTGTGTTTCCGGACTTCGTGCCGACGGTCAGAGGTGTGACGAGGTAGACAACGCTATTGGGTAACGGTTACCTGGCCGGACATTCCCGGGTGAACTTTGCAGTCGTAGTCAAATACGCCGACGGTGGTAAAAGTCCTCGTCACGACTTTACTCTTCGTGACGGGTATGCTCGCCGGAGCTCCGATTTTCGAGACGAACGTCACGTCGTGCTCGTCGCCCGGAAAATTAAACGCCACCGAGCCATTGACCTTAACGATGGTGTTGAAGGGGCTGAAAGAATTCCCCGGCATCTCGACGACAACCGTTCCTGGTGGGACCTCGGTTATGCCGCCCGATTCGCTGCTGCTGCACGAAGCGATACCCAGCGCCAGAAGCGAAACGGACATGGCGGTCGAAACCCGGCGCGCAACTCTGCAATAGTGGGAGCGATCAGGCATGGTGTTGGAAGTTTGTGGTGGTCTGGCTAATCTACATTCGTTAGACGCCCGCGGTCCGCTTTTGTTGCCGCTGACCGCCAGTTATTCTCTTTGCGCTCAACCGTTCACTACTGTCCATCGCAGAATCCCTTCATACGACCAGTGAAATCTGCCTCTATCCTGTGCATAGTTGCTGCCGCAGTATCCTTCCCCGGGACAATGGCTCGCCGGGCGATTGCACAGACGCCGTTTCCTTCGGAGTCAGGGATCAAATCGACCATCGACAATCGGGTGTCTACGAAGCGCGCGATGGGAATGGTGGTCGCCACTCTCGAGAAGGGCCAAGCTCCTCACGTCTACACTGCGGGCGTTTCGGGAATTGCCGGCCTCCCGCTCGACGCGAACACGGTCTTCGAGATCGGCTCGATTACGAAAGTCTTTACGAACACGATTCTCGCCGACATGGTTCGTCGCGGCGAAGTGAAGCTCACCGACCCGATTTCGAAATATCTGCCAGCTTCCGTTCATGTACCGCAGCGCAACGGCAGGCGGATCACGCTTCTGGATCTCGCCACACAATCGTCGGGACTTCCGCGTCTACCGACGAATTTGAAGCCGGCCGATATGGCGAACCCCTATGCCGACTACACAGTCAGGCAGCTTTACGATTTTCTTACCACCTACTCGCTCACGCGGGATATCGGCGCCCAGTACGAATACTCGAATCTAGGGATGGGGATTCTTGGGCACGTGCTGGCGTTGAGGACAGGGAAAAGCTATGAGGCACTGGTAAAGGAGCGAGTCCTCATTCCGCTCGGCATGCATGACTCGGGTATCACGCTCAGCAAGGCGATGAAGTCGCGAATGTCGCAGGGTTTCGACGCGAACGGTGCGCCGATGAGTCTGTGGGACCTTCCTACTCTCGCCGGAGCGGGCGCCCTGCGCTCGACGGCCAACGACATGCTCAAGTTTCTCGCTGCGAACCTCGATTCTGCAACCGTTCCGCTTGGTCCGGCGATGGCGATGGCACGGGCGCCAAGGATGGCGATTGGACCGAACAACATGATTGGGCTCGCGTGGAATACGGTAACTGTGTTCGGGCTGCCAGTCACCTGGCATAACGGCGGCAC